>NZ_JAIZNT010000005.1:0-120116 GCF_020405475.1 Wolbachia endosymbiont of Tribolium confusum
AAGATGTGTATCCATGTGATTTCGCTAATCTATTAGCCTTCCTTCTTCTAGCCATAGACTGTTCCTCAGTTAGCTTTTATTCTTACTCTAATCTTTGCCTCTTTTCCCAATAATACTTCTCTTTCTAGAAACAATTTATCCTCTAAACATTCCAATAACTCTATTTTTTGATTTGTTTCTATGTCATATATATTGGTATCTGATTTATACCGACTGATAAAATAAGCCCCTATGTCATTGATTTGTTTAAAAGAACTTTGCACAAAATAACCCAGATCAGATATTAGCAAATCATTGCTTGATATATTACTTAAATGTTTCCTATACCCCTGATCTTATTCCTTCCGTTAAATCAAGTTGGTCTAATGTCTGATTTAGATAGTCAAAAACTAATTGTAACTTTATTCCAGACTTAGTGTTGCTTTCATAGCCACTATAGCTGGTGCTATACCCTTGATACATATCTTCCATACTGTTAGTATAGCTACTGTCCAATAATTTACTCTATTAAATTGCTGCAAGATTTTGCAATCAACTTGCAAGATATTTTTAAATAGAACCATAGATTCATTATACATCCTTTTCATAAATTCCACTGACTCTTCAGTAAACCTAAAATCTAGACCCTGTTTTGTTATTACTACAGATGCTTCGTTTAATAATTGGCACATTGTATCTATGCTGCAGTTTGCAACTCCTATATTACCCCAAATTATAGCTTTTACGAATGATGAACCACTCAATTTTCTCTTTCTTTTCTGTTTCAATTGATATTTTATCTGCCTTTTCATTGAAAAATTCGTTGAGGTTATTTGATAAGCAAGTTATTTTATTCATTGTTAGTTCTCTCACTAAAAATATATCTGCTAGAACTTATACCTTATTATTCTATCTCCTTCATACCTTTGTTTCCTTAACTTGACGCGTATGCTTTATTTAACACTCCCTTTTTGAAAGTTATAGATCGCTAAAAATATTTAAACAACTAATTTTTATAACTTTGTACCAATAAAACTATTCCCACCTTAATTATCAAACAGTAACGTATAGAACTACAAACTTTTGTATATTAAGAAATTGTTTAAATTGCATACTCAAGTTGCATACCTGGCTACTATGCCCCCTACTTCCAAGATAAAGTACCTTTCACTAAAAAATATTGAATTTAATTTTTGCAATCACTTAAGTCTAGTATTATTTTGTTAATGTATCGTTCATTTGCATCCTTGATGATAAATTTTATACCATTTTTATATCTTATAACTTCATCTACAGAAGGTACCTTACCAGCAATTGAAAGAACCAAACCACTAAGTGTGGCATAATGCTCTTCAGAGTCACACAACTCTATTTTTAGATTTTCCTCTATATCCTTTATAAGGGCCCTTGCCGATATTTCAAACTTATTTTGAGATAATTCAGTAATGGTGTGTTCTGAATTTACCTCATTCTCGTTATCAATATTTGGTATCAATTCTTCTATAAGATCATTTATCGAAATTAAACCATCAGTTCCGCCATATTCATCCAGTACAACAGCTAAATATGATTTGGAAGATTTCATTCTAACAAAAAGATTTGTTGCTTTCATTGAGGCTGGGACAAATATTACATTTTGTATAATATTTCTCAGATTAAAATCTTTATTCTTATTGAAAATGATATCTTTTACGTAAAAAAAGCCTATTACGTTGTCAAAGTTATTCTTATAAATTGGTATCTTAGCATGGTAAGTGTTTTTCACCTTCTTTATTACCTCATCCTTGCTCGATTCAATGTCTACTGCACATATCTCCTTACGTGGAGTCATTATATCCATGATACTACAATCACGGAATTTTAATAGACTATTAAGTATGTCAAGACCTGACAGGTCACCCATTAATGCCTCAGTCGCACATTTTTTTAACACAGAAGTTTTGTTGAAGAGAAAGAGAAAAATTCTGTATGCTATTTTTTCTACTAAAGTTCTTTTCTTATTCAACTTATTCCCTTTAAATGGTGAAAATATCTTTAGATAAGGTCTATCAAGAAAACTGTTATTAAATGTTTAATAAGCATGTGAATAATGTCAAATTAATTTGTGAATTATTTGTTGACATAAAATACTAACAATTGATCAACAATTTTTTCAATGACATATACATAATTATATAACAATCTATGATAGTAAAGCTTTTTTCCATAAAAGAAAATTACTAACATTCTAGATATCTTACTTATACACATAAATCATAACAGAAAATCAACAGTATACAGAAGTTATTAACATATTTATCCACAAGTTAAATAACACTTATTTTTACTGAATTTTAAGTTATTAACAAGCTATTGATAGAACTATTATTACTACTATAATTTAGTATAAATAAAGAACAGAGAGAATAAATTGGGAAGCAGTAAAACAACAATAGAAAAAATTATCAAACAAAACAAGCCGGATGAAAGAGTGCCTGTTTGGTTAATGCGCCAGGCTGGTAGGTCTCTTCCTGAGTATCGCAAATCCGTAGAGAACATAAGTAACTTCATGGAAATATGCTATAACACAGATTTAGTAGTGGAATTAACGTTACAGCCAATAAAAAGATTTGATATGGACGCAGCGATAATTTTTTCTGACATTTTAATAATAGCTGACGTTTTGGGTTGTGATGTGAATTTTGTGCGTGGTGTGGGTCCAATAATAAAACCTGTGAAAAGCTCTAAAGAGTTAAAAAATTTACAAAAAATTGAAACCAAAACTTTACCAATCTTAAACGCCATAAGAGAAGTAAGAAGCCAATTATCAGCGGAAAAGTCCCTTATAGGCTTTGCTGGAGGGCCGTGGACGGTAGCTTCATACATCATAGAGGGTGGTAGTAGTAAAACTTTTTCTAAAGTATTAAATTTCTGTTCCCTAGAACTAGAAGAAGTAATTAAAGAAATAACAGAAGCGACAATTATTTATCTAATCAAACAGATAGAGTTTGGAGCAGATGTCATTCAGTTATTTGACAGCAATGCTGTTGTATTACAGGGGGAACTGTTTGAAAGATATGTCATCAAGCCAACAAAGGAAATTGTTTCGGCAATAAATAATAAGTTTCCTGATTTTCCTATAATAGGTTTTCCAAGGTCTGCTGGAAATTTTTATACAGATTACTGCGAGCAAACTGGCGTATCTGCAGTAAGTATAGATTATAATGTTCCAATAGAATGGGCAAAAGCAAATCTAAAAATTCCTCTGCAAGGGAACCTTGATCCTAGTCTTTTAGCCTACAATAAGGCAGAAGCAATTGAAGAAGCAAAGCGCATAATAGATTGTTTTAGAGGTTTGCCTTTTATATTTAATCTTGGACATGGAGTGCTTCCTGATACTCCAGTTGAAAATATTGCTGCATTAGTGGATCTGGTAAGAAATTACTAAGACTCCTACATGAAAAGTCTTTATTAGAGTGAAACGAAAACCTTACTTGACAAATCTTTACACTTTCCTTACTATGGTAATAAGAGTATTTATCCTTGTTTTTGGGCTCAACGACAAAATTTAGTAAAAAAACTCAAATACTTATTGGCGAGTTACATAAAATTATAGCGGCTTTTTTTATTTTTTCTACGTTCAGCCAAATCGCGCTTGTTAGCACATTATCAATTTACATTATTAAAACTCGCTATACAGGGGTTTATTTGCCTTTTTAAATTTATTAAGCTTTTTAATATTTATAGTTAGTATATTTAAGAATACAAAAATACCAACCTTTATGTAAAATAATAAAACTTCTAGCTTTTTTGTTGTGTAGAGTTTATCATTTTTATTTAACTTTAGTGAGATTATGTCAGACCTTGCAAAGAGGATGTCTCTGATAAAACCGTCGCCTACAATTGCTGTGACCGATAAGGCAAACAGATTAAAAAGCGAAGGAAAGAAAATTTGCGTTTTAGCTGCGGGAGAGCCGGATTTTGACACTCCAGATCATATAAAAAAGGCAGCTATTCAATCGATAAATGAAGGTAAAACTAAATATACTGCTGTTGATGGAACGCATGAGCTTAAAAAGGCGATAATCAATAAGTTAAAAAGGGATAACAATCTAGAATATACACTGAACCAAATTTGTGTTGGCGCTGGCGCTAAGCAGGTACTATTCAACTTGTTTATGGCAACAATTAACCCTGGGGATGAAGCTATAATTCCAGCTCCTTATTGGGTTTCATATGTTGATATGGTAAGTCTTTTTGGCGGACTGCCAGTTATTGTAGAGTGCAAACAAAACTTTAAGCTTACACCGGAGTTACTGGAAAGCAATATAACTGAGAAAACTAAATGGTTAATTCTTAATTCACCGAACAATCCAGCAGGAATTGTCTATACATATGATGAATTGAAAAGCATAGCGAGAGTATTGCTTAAACATCCACATGTGAATGTTGTTACAGATGATATTTATGAGCACATAGTATACGACGAAAAGTTTTTTACCATTGCTAAGATTGAGCCAAAACTTTATGATAGAGTTTTTGTGGTCAATGGAGTATCAAAAGCCTATGCAATGACTGGCTGGAGAATAGGTTATATTGCAGGTAGGAATGATATAGTAAAAGCTATTTCTACACTACAGTCTCAAAGCACTTCTAACCCAAACTCGATAGCACAAGCAGCAGCAGTTGAAGCGTTAAACGGCGATCATAATTTTTTGAAAGAAAGAACAAAAATTTTTAAGGATCGTAGAGATTTTGTAATAAAAAAGCTAAATTCTGCTTCAGGATTGTCAGCATCTATTCCGCAGGGTGCATTCTATTTGTTTGTCTCATGTGAAGGTTTATTGGGTAAGAGCACGAAAAGTGGTAAAGTAATAAGCAATGATCTTGATTTCGCTGAATATTTGTTGGAAGACTATTTAGTTGCCGTTGTTCCAGGAATTGCATTTGGTCTGGAAAATTTTATCAGAATTTCTTATGCAACTTCTCAGGAACAATTAGAAATTGGATGCAACAGCATCATTAAAGCATGTGAAATGTTGAGTTAACTTTTTAATATTCTTATGTATAATATTTCAGTGAAATAGAGTTAATGTATGGCTTGGGTGTATTTGCTATTAGCTGGTTTGTTTGAGATAATATGGACCACAGCACTAAAATATAGCAATGGCTTTACTCGTGTTATACCTGTAGTAATTATTTTAGCTAGCGGTTCTGTGAGTCTTTACTTGTTATCACTAGCAATGAAGTCTATTCCTCTTGGTACATCTTATGCAGTTTGGACTGGTATAGGTTCTATAGGTGCAGCAATAATAGGAATAATATTTTTTAATGACCCGGTAAATTTTGGGCGTTTATTTTCCTTTGTTTTGGTAGTGCTGGGTATCATAGGATTAAAAGTATTTTCCAATTAGGAAAAGTTAGATGCGTCTATTTTACCATCTCAGGACTTTCTACTAAAGTTGCCTTGGATTTCTCAGTTTTTGAAGAGGGCATTCCTATTGATTTGGCAAGTATCTTTCTAATGTTCAGTGTTTCATTTTTCTCATTTTGTTGGATTAAGTTAATATCGTTTATTTTATTCACTAAATCTTTTCCTTCCTTTAAAATTTTTAAATCGCTTTCGTTGATGTGATGTTCATTGTTAAATTCTGCAACAATCTCTTTCTTCTTTGGATGAGTATTCAGAAATTCTAACACCTGGTGTTTAGCAACAGCTTGAATAAATTTCTTATCGTGAAATATTGAATTGTTATGTAATTCTTCTAGGCTTTTATCATATTGTTTTGCTTCATTTACAGTAAGTTTTATTATTTCTTCTGCACTACTTAAAAGTTCCCTGTATAACTTGTCGTATCTATTGCCTGTGTGTGCGGCAAATGTTTGTTCAATGTATTTTGTTATGTAGTTTTGTAGCGTATTGTCTATTGTATCTATGTTCATTCACTCACCTTGCTTTTATGTTATATTTTACACGCGAAAAGGTTAATATTAAGTTAACTTAGACGTCTCTAAAGCCAAGTTTTACTAAAAATTATATTATTTAAAATATAATTGTTATCACGAAATAAAAGCGTAAGTAAAATGAATTTTGTAACAAAACTAAAACTTATAGTAAAAAAAATAAAGCTTAAGATGAACAAGGGTAAAATTATAAAAATCCTTATCATCTGTGGTATAATTTTTTTCATATACTTTATCCATGAACCAGTTATAGATGTGCTAAAAGGTCTCTTTTAAGAAATATCCTCAAGTTAGAATAGATATTTACAAAAGTATTGCTTCTTGCTGATGAAATACCTATAATCTCAGCTTTGGGGTAAAATTAGCGTTGCAGAGAAACTTTTTCATATGGTTATTAGCATCATTGTTCTATGCGTACCAATATATATTGCGCGTAATTCCAAACATAATTGCGCCTGAATTAATAACGAAATTTAATATAAGTATTACAGATGTTGGTCAATTTGGTGGGCTATATTATATAGGCTATACGCTTGCTCATATACCTGTTGGTCTTGCCCTTGATAGATTTGGGCCAAAGTTTGTTTTGCCTGCATGTATTGTCTTAACTTTTGCTGGAACATTGCCGCTGATATGCTTTGATCAGTGGTATTACTCAATACTTGGTAGAATGATTGTTGGAATTGGATCATCTGCTTCAGCAATTGGGCTCTTTAAAGTTGCAAGCATGTATTTTTCACAAGAAAAATCAGCAAGAATGGCTAGCTTATCTATAGTAATAGGGTTACTGGGAGCAGTTTATGGTGGATTACCTCTAGACTTCTTACTCAATAAATTTGGCTGGGACTATGTTATATACACTTTCTCAGCATTTGGTTGTTTGCTTGCTCTGCTATTGCTTTTAATAACGCCAAACTCTAACATAGAGGAGAGTAGAAATGACAACATACTTCAAGATTTAAAAACTGTACTTTTCAACAAATATATCATTCTAATCAGTTTTTTCGGTGGCTTAATGGTTGGACCACTAGAAGGTTTTGCTGATGGTTGGGCAAAGGCGTTCTTATGTGAAGCATATCAAATGACCGGAGATTTGGCATCTTCGCTTTCTTCCCTTATGTTTATAGGTATGGGAGCTGGGTCATTCTTTTTAGCTTACTTACTGGAGAAGTATCCAGACAAACATTACGAAGCAATTGTTGCATGTTCTTTTGCAATGATCGCTAGTTTCCTTTTGCTTTTTACACAAGTTGGCGGTTTATATATTGCACTACCTGCACTTCTTGTTATCGGCTTTGCATCTGGGTATCAGGTAATTACTATTTACAAGGCAATAAGTTACGTAAATAATAACTTGGTAGGCTTAGCTACGGCTATATCAAATATGATAGTTATGGTTTTTGGCTATTTTTTTCATACAGGGATTGCAAAGATAATAGACTTATGTTGGAATGGAAAGGTAATACAAGGAAATCCTGTGTATGGTACTGAATTGCTAATAAAAGCAATATCAATTATTCCTGTATGTCTGCTTTTGGCTGTTTTCGGATTTGTATGGTTAAAGAAAAAATCTTATGACAATTGCTTCAGAAAGGGTTTGTAACTCTGAAAATAATTTAAAGTCTTTTGATAATGAAGTTTATCAATCTATAGAGAAAGAACTGCAGCGTCAAAGATCGCAGTTGCAATTAATTGCGTCGGAAAATTTTGCAAGTAAAGCAGTGATGGAAGCGCAGGGTTCTTTTCTGACTAATAAATACGCAGAAGGTTATCCTGGTAAAAGATATTACTGTGGCTGTGAGTATGTAGATGAAGTTGAAAATTTGGCTATAGAGAGGCTTTGTAAACTGTTTGGTGTTAAATTTGCAAACGTTCAACCTCACTCTGGTTCTCAGGCAAATCAAGCAGTGTTTGCTTCACTGCTTGCTCCGGGTGATACAATACTTGGATTGTCACTGAACTGCGGTGGACATCTAACTCACGGTGCGAAGCCGAGCCTCTCTGGTAGGTGGTTTAAGTCGGTTCAATATGAAGTGAATAAAGACACTTACTTGCTGGATATGGATGAGATAGAAAAGCTAGCGCTGGAGCATAAACCAAAATTAATCATTGCTGGTGCTTCTGCTTATCCAAGAGAAATAAACTTCGAGCATTTTCGCGAAATTGCGAATAAAGTTGGTGCATATTTGCTTGCAGATATTGCCCATTATGCGGGGCTTATTGCTGCAGGTTGTTACCCATCCCCTGCCAAATATGCGCATGTTATAACTTCAACAACTCACAAGACTCTACGTGGTCCTCGTGGTGGAGTGGTGATGACAAATGATGAAGCGTTACATAAAAAGATTCAGTCTGCAGTTTTTCCAGGGTTGCAAGGTGGGCCACTTATGCATGTGATAGCTGCAAAAGCTGTTGCATTTAAGGAAGCATTAGCGCCAGAGTTTAAAACTTATAGTAAAAAAGTTGTAGAAAATGCGAAAGTGTTAACTCAAGCGCTGCAAGGGCATGGGCTGAACATTATAACCGGTGGCACTGACTCTCATATAGTGCT
This sequence comes from Wolbachia endosymbiont of Tribolium confusum, assembly GCF_020405475.1. Lineage (NCBI taxonomy): Bacteria > Pseudomonadati > Pseudomonadota > Alphaproteobacteria > Rickettsiales > Anaplasmataceae > Wolbachia > Wolbachia endosymbiont of Tribolium confusum. Next base: position 8,474 of record NZ_JAIZNT010000005.1, read on the forward strand.
GGTTGATTTAAGATCGCAGAAGTTGACGGGAAAAGACGTTGTTGATAGCCTTGAAAGGGCTGGTATTATCTGCAATAAAAACTCTGTACCATTCGACACAGAAAAACCAACCATCACCTCAGGGCTCCGTTTTGGTACTGCTGCTGAAACAACGCGAGGACTTGAGGCAGAAGATTTTAGGGAAATAGCTAATCTAATAAATGAAGTAATTAAGGGATTAATTGATGGAAATAGTCCTGATATTGAAAGAGCAGTAAAAACTAAAGTTGAAAGGATTTGTAGTAATTTTCCTATTTATTAATATTCGAATTTCCTTCCTTTACTTTGAATCAAACTATTGTATAGTGATTTTATAGCTCTTTAATTTTATGATAAATGTACCTAGCATAGAGAGTTGTGATTTTCACAATAAAAATGTTCTGCTCAGGGTTGATTTCAATGTTCCTATAAAAAATGGAAGAATTTGTGATATCACTCGTATTTTGAGAGCTCTACCTACCATTCAATATTTAGCAAATGCAGGTGCAAAAGTTATTATTGTTTCACATTTTGGGCGTCCAAAAGCAAAAGACAATAACCTATCGCTAAAAAAAGTAGTTGAAACTTTATCGCAGCTGCTAAGCAAAGAAGTGAAATTTATTGATGATTGTATTGGTGAGAGAGTACAAAGAGCAATAAATGCGATGGATGGAGGAGATATAATATTACTAGAGAATCTGAGGTTTTATAAAGAAGAAGAGCAGAATGACTCAAATTTTGCTAAACAATTAGCATCTCTAGCAGATATATATATAAATGATGCGTTTTCTTGCTCTCACAGAGCTCACGCTTCTATTTCACGCATTACGGAATTTTTACCTTCTTATGCAGGATTTTGCTTGCAAGATGAGCTAAAGTATCTTGAGCAAGCCATATCGTTTGATGCTAAACCTATTACTGCGATAGTTGGTGGAGCTAAAATATCAACTAAAATAAAAATGCTTATAAAGCTAGCAGAAAAGGTTGATTACCTTATTCTGGGCGGCGCAATTGCTAATAATTTTTTGTTATTTAATAAAGTTAATATAGGCAAGTCTTTTTTTCAAAATGGCGTTGATGATCTTCTGCACGATATTGTTAAGACGGCAAATAAAAACAATTGCAAAATAGTTGTGCCAGAAGACGTTTTGGTTGCAGTAAATTCTGATTATAACACTGGCATTTTAAGAAAAACTGAATCCATTTTGGACGGTGATATAATTTTAGATATCGGACCTCAAACTTTAAGCACAATAAGCAGTATAATAGCAATTAGTAAAACTCTACTATGGAATGGACCTATTGGTGTTTTTGAACATTCAGCTTTTGCAAATGGTACAGTAGAGGTGATGAGATTAGTAAGTAATTTAACGCACAAAGGAAAATTGACCAGCGTAATAGGAGGAGGGGATAGCCTATCTGCAGTAAATGCTGTAGGTCTTACTGATAAAGATTTTACATATATTTCAACTGGTGGGGGAGCGTTTTTAAGTTGGCTAAGTGGTGATGAGATGCCAGGACTGCGATTAACATCTAATTAAAACTTTTTTAAGCTGTTGCTTGTACCTTAGCTTTTTTATACGTTGTGTTGTGGTTATGTCGAAAGCAGCTAAATTAATCTTATGCTTAATAATACCAGTAATAGGATTTGTTTTTTACATTAAGGAGCACTATCTTGATGGTACAAATTCACTAATTAGCTTTGAGCCGTTTTTCAAAACAGATTCTTCAGATCCAGACTATATTCCACCACTTCCGGAGCTGACTGATTTTGATAGAGGAGTATTAAGAGTTTGTGGAGATTGGGGAACACACCCTGATGAAGAAGATTTCAGGATTTTGCTTGATTGTCCGCAGCATCAAGAAGTAGTGAAAGGAATATATGATAAGCTTGATCATCAAGTAATTACGCCAGATGCGGATTTGGAGTTATTTAAAGATGAATTGGCTAACATTTGGTTTACTCCAAGCGGAACTGAGAAAGAAACTATAGGATTTGGGCATATTTTTTGTGGTGAGCCAAACGGTAAGTTAGGCGGTATGCATTTTGTAGGCAGATATGTTGAAGCTCAAAAAGATAAATGGGCAGGTGCGATTTGGAATGATAAGTCTCTGTGCAATAAATTGGAAGTTGATCCACCAGTTTATACATTTGGAATGAAATATTTAGGTAAGGACGGGGAAGTAAAAGTTAAGTGCCCAAATGGGTATGCACATAACCTTCATGCTGATGATATTTCAGTTTTTGCGACTAAAGCATTTAAGGAACTGGGAAAAGATGGAGTGTGTCTGTATAAAAATGGAAGATGACAATTATCAATCAGTGTTTGTGAGAAAAAATAACGCTGTACTTACGTTCTATCCTGACTTAACACCAAAATGTAATGATAAAAGTACTAATTGTAGCTGTAGCAAGTTTTGATTAGCTGAAAAAAAGAGTAAGCATTTTATATATATTATGTTAATTTAGTTATATTGCGGGCAATTTGTAGAGCTGCATGAGACTTATAGTAAAAAAATGTTTGTCAGTTTTATTTCTGTTGCTGCTTGTATCGCCTCTTATATATGGACAGCAGTCTTGCTTAAGTGATATCGAGAACGATTTTCAAGATTTGAAAACATCATTAAAAAATCCAATATTTTTAGATCCTGCGTCAAATTCAAATTATGATGATAGAGAAAGCAAAAAAGTGTTGATGGTGGTAGTGCATCATACCGAATCTCCAACATTAAAAAGCACAAAATGCGCATTAAATTCTGCAGGGATATCAGTACAACTTATTGTTGATAGGGATGGTAGCATTACTCTGATGGTTCCACTCGAAAAACGGGCATGGCATGCTGGTATAAGTTATGCGAAAGTTCAAGTAGATAATGTGGTTGAAGAGCTACGAAAACTGAATGATTATTCTATAGGTATAGAGATTGTAAACACAGGGCTTGAGCCTTTTCCAGAAGAGCAAATAAAATCTGTCAAAGATCTGATTTTGTACCTCATGAAGCGCTTTAAGATTAGAAAAGATATGATATTTAGTCACGCTGAAGTAGGTACTATAGTATATAACTCAGCCATTAAAGGCTACGCAATGCGTAAACCCGACCCACATAAGTTATTTGATTGGGAGTTATTAGAGAGAAATGGCATTGGACTTCATATAGGTGATAGAATCAGTCCTCAAGACGTAGAACAAAAAGTAAATGAGGTTTTGTATAAGGTAGGCGATAAGAGTGAAAATATTTTGAAATTAAAAAAAAGGTTAAACGGTTTTTTTTATAAAATACTGCCTTGGAATGATAAGGAAGGTAATGCTGACAATAATGCTGATTACTCAAATGAGTTTGATGAGAATTTTGCGTGGATTATTAATCAGTTTTCAATGCATCACTTGCCGAAAGAGATTAGAAAAGACTTGCCTCTAAAATTAGAACAGGAAGATATTTTGCCTGAATTTTTAAGCGAATATGGCAATTGTATTTTCAACAGGTTCATATCTTTTAATAATAAAATTGAATCAAGTTTACAACCACCATTTTTGAATGAGGAGGATTACAAGCGTTTATTATCTTCTCTTGCAGAATATGAAAATAATATTTCTTCTAGTGCATTTGCTATGCTCATGTACAAGATTAAGCTATATTATGACTCTTATCTAAGGTATAATATAAGATCCTCGCTTTATATTCCATTTAAGCTTAATTCATTTGAGAAGCTAGATGTTTTAAAGAATGAAATATTGTCTTTTAAGTCTATAAGCCCTGAAAAGGCTATAGAAGTTTCGAATTTAATTAATGGGTTTAGGTCAGAAGTTTTGTCTGATTTCCAAAACTTTGAGAAGCAATGGTTTCAAGAATTTAAGGACACTTGGAAACAAAAATTTATACCGAATATGGAAAAGCAAATGTCTTGGACTGTGCTACATGAAACTGTGTTGGAATATTTAGAAAAGGCGAAGAAAGAAGTCTAATGAGTATTACAATGACCAGATGCATGGGCAGAGGAAAATATTGGATGAATTGCAAGCACTATGTTTTTTTTACTAGTGCTAACAATTATTTGTGGCGAAAACTATTCAAACTAAGAAAATAATTCGAGGTTGGCAATTACACATAGGATATTAAAAAATTTCTAAATGAGACTAATGTAGTATTGGGATGACAGAGTTTAAAAAATAAGTTACTTTTTTTATTTTTGGTGAAAAGTAGTCTATGGGTATTAAAATTGCACCTTCTATACTTTCAGCAGACTTTGCAAAATTAGGAGAGGAAGTAAAAAGAGTTAGCGACTTGAATGTAGATTATATACACATAGACGTTATGGATGGAAATTTTGTTCCAAATATTACAATAGGTCCGAATGTTATCTCTGCAATACGTAAATATAGCAATCTTCCTTTTGATGTACACTTAATGGTTAAATCTCCTGGTGACCATATTAAAAGCTTTATAAATGCTGGTGCTGATATTATCACTATACATGCAGAAGCAGAGATACATCTTGAGAGGCTAGTAAAAAGGATAAAATCATACAAAAACATAAATGATACAAAAAAAACAATACAAGTTGGAGTTTCAATTGTCCCTTCAACTTCTCCAAGCGTGCTTGAATATATAATACATGAGCTAGATATTGTACTAATTATGACAGTCAATCCTGGATTTGGAGGACAGGAGTTTATTCATTCGCAGTTGAGTAAGATATCTACCGTGAGGAAAATGATACAGGACCGTAATCTTAAAACACAAGTTTCAGTAGATGGTGGAGTTAACTTTTCTAACGCAGCTGATATAATAAAAGCAGGTGCAAATATATTAGTTGCTGGATCAGCAATATTTAAAGCTGAAGACATGAAAAAGGCTATAAACGATCTTAAAAATCTTTCGTTATAACCCTACAGATAACACAAACCATTTTTGTTATCTTGTCAGTTTTAAAAATTCCTATTATCCCAGTGCTTCGACACTGAGATAATAGAAAGTAAGTTCAACCTCAATAGAAACCTGATGATGAGTCATTATTACCAAATTTTGGTCTGTTTCTATTACTAAAACCAGAACGAGGACGGGTAGGTCTATTACTATGATAATTATCTCCAGGTTTTTTATTAAACGAGTTGTTATAATAATTATCCCTATTATTTAAACCATCTCTCCTTTCTTCATTGTAAAGCTTACCTTCAAAAAATTCACCTGTTTCTTGATCAACACGACGTCTTGATAATTTTGGACATCCACCTTTTTCAAAGTCAATTATCAAAGCTTTGAAGGTATCACCCTGTTTAAGTATATCCTCAATGGACTCTACATGTTGATTAGCTACCTCGCTTATATGCATTTTTCCTTTTCTTCCATTAAGAAGTTCTAGCTCTACAATAGACTTCTCTATCTTTACAACTTTAGCATCAATTATAGAACCTTGTTCTAGCTCTGTTATTGAATCAATCATCATATTCTTTGCAGCTTCAGCTTCAGTACTACTAATGGCAAAAACAGAAACTTTACCGTCATCCCCTATTTCAATTTTTGCATTACTTCTTTCACATACACTGCGTATATTTTTTCCTTTAGTACCAATAGCTGCAGAAATTTTATCTTTATCTATATAAAACGATAACACTCTTGGTACATGATCTTTTATATCCTTACGATGTTCTGAAATTACTGCATTCATTTTTTTTAAGATATGTAATCTTCCGACTTTTGCTTGTTCTAAAGATTTTTCAACAATTTCAAAGCTTATACCAGGAATTTTCATATCCATCTGCAGTGCTGTAATCCCTTCGCTAGTTCCTGCTACTTTGAAGTCCATATCACCAAGATAGTCTTCATCGCCCAGTATATCAGAAAGTATTATATGCTCATTTTTGTCTTTGATGAGACCCATAGCAATTCCTGCAACGGGAGCCTTTATTGGCACACCTGTATCCATTAATGCAATGGAAGTTCCACAAACTGTTGCCATAGAAGAAGAACCATCAGATTCCATAATCTCAGATACTACCCTTATTGTATAAGGAAATTCAGATTTATCAGGTAAAACAGGATGAATTGCTTTCCAAGCAAGTTTACCATGACCAATTTCTCTCCTTCCTGGTGCGCGTATAGCAGAAGCTTCTCCAACAGCAAATGGAGGAAAATTATAATGCAACATAAAATGTTCACGTCTATCCCCTTCAATGTCATCCACAATTTGCTCATCTTGTGTAGTACCAAGAGCAGTAACAACTAGTGCCTGAGTGGTACCCCTTGTAAATAGCGCAGAACCGTGAGTCTTGGGTAGAATGTCAGCCTCAATTTCTATCTGGCGTATTTCATCATACTTACGGCTGTCTATTCTCACACTTTTCCTTCTAATCATTTTACGCACTAAAGATCTTTCAAAGCTTTTTACTGCATAAGTAATTAACTTTTCGTCTTTTCCAGCCTCTTTAAGAGTATTCAATATATTATTCCTGACTACTTCTAGAGCTTGAACTCGCTCTTGTTTTACTGTTTTTGAATATGCTTCTTCAAAGTCTTTTCGATATTTTTCAAGTTCTTGAGTTATATCTGATATATCAACAGGAGCAAAGCTTTCAGGTTTATTGCCTACTGTATCAGCAAATTCTTTTATAAGCTTAATAACAGGTTGAAGATGTTCATGGCCGAATTTTATTGCACTCAAAACATTTTCTTCAGAGAGCTCTTTAACTTCCGATTCGACCATTAAGATCGAATTTTCATCACCAGACAAAAACAGATCCAAGTTGCTTGCTTTCATCTCTTGAACGGAAGGATTGAGTATATAATTGTTATTTTCATCACAACCGACCATAACTCCAGCTATAGTAAAGTGGAAAGGAACACCAGAAATTGCAAGAGCTGCGACGGTACCTATCAATGCTGGTACTTCAGGAGAATTGACCGTATCGTAAGTTAATAGATTACATACTACACTAATTTCATCATGAAAACCTTCAGGAAATAACGGCCTTATACTTCTATCTATTACTCTTGAAATTAAAGTTTCTCTATCAGATGGTTTTCCTTCTCTTTTAAAAAAACCACCAGGAATCTTACCCATGGCATAACTTTTTGCAATAAACTGCACATTTAAAGGGAGAAAATCAACACTTTCTTCCTTCTTTTTTCGTACAACAGTGACTAAGATAGAAGTATCTCCATAATTTACAACTACTGAACCATCAGCTTGACGTGCTATTTTCCCAGTTTCTAAAGATAAGGTACGCCCCTCCCAATCTATAGATTTTTTTATAATTTCAAACATACAAAATTCCTCAATTATTTTCTAATGCCTAACTTCTCTATTAACTCTTGATAGGCTTCATTACCAAATTTACGTTTTATATAATTTAAGTGCTTGCGCCTTCTACCTATCAATACAAGTAAACCGCGCTTAGAATTATGGTCATGCTTATGCGTTTTAAAATGCTCAGTTAAATTACTGATTCTCTCGGTTAAAATTGCACACTGTACAAAAGATGAACCTGTATCATCTTCTTTAATTGCATATGTACTAATCAAACTTTTTTTCTTTTGGGATGTTATTGACATCTAAACCTCATTTCAAAATATTAAAAACACGAATAGGCTTCACATAACCATGAGTAAAACTGCAAATTGCAATAGGTACATTACCCACTATCGTACAAAAAGTATCATAATTCTTTAAATTACGCAAGTTATTTAATATAATTTCTTGACCTTTTCTGATTTTCTCCGCTTCCTCTAAGGAAATTTCAATTTTGAACATCGGTTTTAAAGCCGATTCAATGGGGATGATGAAACTTTTTGTATTACCTCCATCATCTTCTGCCATCCCACCTCCCTCTGTCATCCCAGTGCTTGACACTGGGATCAAGCCTATTTCATCATGAACATTGTTTTTGACATATGCTCCTAGAATCTTTTGTCCATTACATGATTTGTAAGTATTTGTATATCTGGATCCCAGTGTCAAGCACTGGGGAGAGTAAGTTGTTGTGTTTTTTTTAGTAAGTTGCTCAATTGTCACTGATTCATCTTCCTTGAAATTACCTACCATCGTTCTTCTTAATTGTGTAATATGTCCAAAACAATTTAATTCAATTCCAAGATCTCTTGCAATTGATCTTACATATACACCGCTACCGCAGATCATAGAAAAATCGGCAATATTATTTATGGTGTCCAAAAATATCAGCTTTAGTTCATGTATTTTGACTTGTCGAGGTTTTATATTTACCTTTTGCCCACTTCTTGCCAACTTATATGCTCTTGCTCCCTTGATTTTTACTGCTGAAAATTGAGGAGGAGTTTGTGTTATCTCACCAATAAAATCCTTAATCACACAATTTATTTGGTTATATTCAGGTTTTATAGTGCTAGTTCTAATAATATCACCATCTAAATCGTCCGTAGTTGTTTGCTTTCCCCATTTGATTGTGAAATTGTATGCCTTTAAGTTACAAGATAAATACGGTATAGTTTTTGTTGCTTCACCAAGAGCGATCGGTAATACACCTGAAGCCAAAGGGTCAAGTGTTCCCAAATGGCCGGCTTTTTTTATTCCAAAAATCCTTTTAATTTGAGTTACAGCTTGCGCAGAACTCATTCCTATTGGTTTATCAAAATTGAGCCAGCCATTTACCATATATCAATCTTATATAATTAGTAGCAATTTAGGAAGTAGATAAAGTATTAAGTTATTAATAAAATGCTTGATTAGCGTGCATTGTTAATAAACAATTAACTTTTTATTAACCTTAATTAAGGAGGAAGTGATTATGATTACAAGCATATGGAAATTAGAAAACATAGCACCTATAACAAAAATGAGTATTGAAGGTACAGTTGCAACTGCATCTTTAGCAGCAGCAATAACAACAGTATTGATTGCTACTAAAGTAATTGCTGGACCTGCATTTTTAGCACTTGTTGCTAGCTCTGCTGGAATTGCAGTTCTATTTATTGCCGCTGTATATTTTGCCGCAGCAGCTTATGCTTCATATCAGCAAATGCATAAGAATGAAGAAATAAGTGAAGCTAGAGCAGGCGCTGAAACAGCAGCTAATAAAGCTGAAGCAGCTAAAACAGAAGTTGAAGAAAAAACTAAAGATTTAGCTACTAAAGATGAGTTGAATAGCAAAGCTGACAAGTCTGAATTGGATAGTAAACTAAATTCAGATAGTCTTAAATCTGAACTACAAAAACCTCAAATTATGAGCATATTTGAAGGCAAGTTTCAAGAAAAAACAGCATAATAATTACACAGGAGGTAGATTTTCTACCTCTTTTTTTCTCCTTTCATCTGAATATACAAAAGTTACAATAGCCTATCCCACATCTCAACTACATCCTCATCAAAGTCTATTACTTCTGTTTTTTTGAATCGGTAGCAGTTGTTGATGGATTGAATCCCTAGATCTCCTATAAAAGGAGTGGCATCATTACCTAAAATTTTACCACTACGGCAGATTATCAACCTGTCGATTAAATTGTGCTTTAATAATTCTGTAATCAACACTCCTCCACCTTCAACTAATAACTTTGTTATACCAATTTCTGAAACAAGTTTTGATGCCATGTCCTTTAAGCAGATTTTTCGATCCGATGTCATTCCAGTGCTTGACACTGGAATCCAGTCTTCACTACTCAATTGCTTGAAGTTTTCTGGATCCCAGTGTCTGGGCACTGGGATGACAGGAGGTGTATTAACTATCAAATAATTAATGTTTTTTATTTTTCTCTCTACTTCCTTATTTGTGATTACCCAAGTTATTACTTTGTCTGCAGTCTTTGCAATATTATGCTCTTCCTTCAATTTCCCTTGGCTATCGATAATTAGCCTTATTGGCGACCTGTCTTCGAGTCCTGGTAATCTGCAAGTTAAGAGAGGATCGTCATTGATAAGGGTACTACTGCCAATCATAATTGCATCATATTTTGCTCTGAGCTCATGTACCCAATTTCTCGTATCTTCACTTGTTATCCATTTGCTATCACCTGTAAACGTTGCGATTTTTCCATCGAGAGTTGTTGCGATTTTGCAAGCTATAAATGGTCTATGGAGTTTCTTACTGGTAAAAAAGCCAACATTCAGTTTCTCTGCTTCTTTCTGCATAATCCCTTGTTTTACTTCAATTCCTGCATCTGCTAAAGCTTTTATCCCTCTACCTGAAACCCTACTATCTGGGTCAATTGTTGCAATCACCACCATTTTTATTCCAGATCTTATGATTTCCGTAGTGCAAGGCTCTGTAACTCCAAAGTGGCAACATGGCTCAAGAGTGACGTACATAGTTGCACCATGAGTTAAGTCTTGAGCATTTTGCAAAGCAACTACTTCTGCATGTGGACGCCCACCGATTCCTGTGTAGCCTTCACCAATTACCATACCGTCTTTTACAATGACACACCCAACAGCAGGGTTTGGTGCAACACTTCCAAGACTTTTTTCTGCAAGTTTTAATGCGATCGACATGAAATAATCGTCGTTCATTAGAAAGAAGTCATTTCGTATGAGGTATCAAAAATTCTTCTGTGCTCGTGTATGGCAAATCTATCTGTCATACCTGAGATATAATCACATATTATTACTGAACGCTGAGATTCACAAGCAAGCTTGTTCCACTCTATAGGTAATAACCCTGGATTTTCATAAAAGCATTGAAAAAGCTCCTGTACTATACGTTTTGCTTTGTTCATTGTTCTATTCAATTTATAGCTTCTGTATATTTTTTCCATGTTAAATTCTTTTATCTCTTTTGTGGCATTTGCAATTTCTGGTGAAAATGTGACTAGCATTGTATTTAGACTTCTTACATCTTCTACGCTTTTTATTTTGTAGTCTTTAATATTTTTTTCAGTCTGAAAAACGACATCATTTATCATAATCCCTATAGTTCTACTCAATGATTCATGTATGAGTTTGCTCTGAGACAAGTCTGAATATTCACTCCTTACGTTTTTAAACATTTTGCCAACTAAGGGAACATTAAGCAAATCTTCAATAGTTACTAAATTTGCTCTAAGTGCATCATCAAGATCATGCACACTGTAAGCGATGTCATCGGCAATTGAAGCAACTTGTGCTTCAATGCTTGAAAATTCCTCAAGTTTTAGATCATATTTTTCATTATATTTTAATAATAGCTGATTATTTGTAGAAGACTCTGCGTTTTGACCAAGCAAGGGACCGTTATGTTTTGCAACCCCTTCAATCACCTCCCAACTTAGATTCATACCATCAAAATCAGCATGTTTTTGTTCAAGATAAGTTAAAATCCTTATAGCTTGAACATTATGATCAAACTCATACTTCTCATTATCAAGATTCAAATCTTGAACTGATTTCTTTAGAGCATCTTCACCTGCATGACCAAATGGAGGATGACCAAGATCATGTGCGAGCGCTATGCATTCAGTGATATCCTCATTTAAGCCAAGTCTACGAGCAATGGACCTTGCAATTTGTGCAACTTCAAGGCTATGAGTTAGCCGAGTGCGATGGTAGTCATGCTCATAATTGATAAAAACTTGTGTTTTGTATCCTAGTTTCCTAAACGCATTAGAGTGAATAATGCGGTCCCTATCACGCTGAAAGCAGCTGCGGTTTTCATCTTCTGGCTCTTTAAAATTTCTTCCTTTTGTTTTATTTGGAAAGCACGCGTAACTTAATAGAAAATTATTGTTTGACATGTAAAATTTCTACTATAATAGGTTATCAATAATGAACGGTGGTTGTTATGTCAACAGATTACAATATTAGCTTAACTGACAATGCATTAAGGAAAATCCACTCCCTTGTAGAACAGGAAGGAGATGAGAGTTCTATTTTGCGGGTTGCAGTTTCAGGTGGTGGATGCTCTGGCTTCAAGTATAATTTTCTTATGGATCAAATAAATAAAAAGATGTCTTTGGATGACGATTTTGACGATGATGAAGACGACGATTTTGACGATGACGAAGATAGCGAGGGTTATAGAAGCCACTCCAGTTTTAGTGAAAAAGGTAAAGATATAGTAATTAATGATGAAAATGGAAATCCTGTATTAATGGTTGATAATTGTTCAGCGAAATTTTTAAATAATTCAACTATAGATTATACTGAAGATCTAAGTGGTTCTGGTTTTCAAATCAAGAATGCTCTCTCTAAGTCTCGATGTGGGTGTGGTAATAGTTTCTCGGTCTAATTCTCCCTCCTGGATCTTTATTATAATATGGGTGGTGGTGTAACACTAGAGCTAGCTTCTGTAAGTAAGAGCTTCAAAAAAAGCCCTGCTATTGTAGAAGATATCAATCTGAGTCTTACAAGAGGACAAGTAGTTGCGTTGATTGGTAATTCGGGATCAGGAAAAACAACTATACTACAAATTGCAGGCCTATTGGATAAGCCAACTTTAGGTGTAGTGACAGTAGATGGAGTAAATTGTACTCAAGCCAGCAATAAATATAAAACTTATGTAAGAAGAAATTTTCTTAGTTTTGTTTATCAATTTCACTATTTATTACAAGAGTTATCGGTGTTGGAAAACGTTATGCTTCCTCAGCTTATTGCAAGAATAAGCAAAGCTGAAGCAAAAAAAAAATCGCAAGCAATATTGGAAAAATTTGGTCTGGAAAATAAAGCAAGTAGTATGGTATCTGAAATTTCTGGTGGAGAAAGGCAGCGGGTCGCAATTGCAAGAAGCATTGTAAACTCTCCAAAGCTTTTACTTGCAGATGAGCCAACAGGAAATTTAGACCCAACAAATTCTTTGAATGTATTTTTGCTGTTACATTCGTATGTAAAGGAAAATAATAGCTCTATGCTTATAGTAACACACAATTATCTTCTTGCAGAAAAAGCAGATCACATTTTCCAGTTAAGTAATGGATCATTAGTGAAGCTGTGAATGGAAGAAATAGTACAATACAAAACTACTTACACCTTATACTTATTTAACCAATGATCATTAACAGAGTATAATTCACATGAAATGTTTTCATTGCTTTTTATACATGGACTCTTTAACTTACGCTGTTTACTTAGGAAACACCCTGACAACATAAACATAGCCAAAACAAGGAGTAATAACTGCCTAAACATAACAAGACTTTTTTTATTCATATTAATACGCTCATTTTTCTCGTTTGTAAAGTTAGGCATATTCTTTTACCCTTATCTCTTTTTTTACTTTTTTGGAGGAAGTGACTGCACTGTTTAAGCGTAGTTTTATATAATTATCTATAATTTGAGCTACTTCCTCTTCTTTATCCCTTAAAAAGTGGTTAGTATCGTCTACTATGTGGTATTCCATGTGGTCACTTTTTACCGAATTTATTAACCTTTGTGCTAATTCTGTTACATCGCTTTCTTCTGAAATTGTATCATTACTGCTTTGTATTATAAGCCCAGGAATTGGACAAGGAGAGAGAAAAGAGAAATCGTACTTAGTTGCTGGAAGAGAAAGGGCGACAAAACTTACTATCTCTGGACGGCGCATTGTTAATTGCATAGCTACCCATGCTCCAAAAGAAAAACCGACTATCCAAATCGGAACATTGTTAGAGTTATGCTCCTGAAGCCAATCAATAGCTACTGCAGCATCAGTTAATTCTCCTATACCCTTATCAAAAGTTCCTGTAGATTTTCCGACGCCACGAAAATTAATTGTCAATGCAGAAAAGTTATTATCGATAAAAGATTCATATATACTGTGTATAATCTTACTATCCATACTACCACCATATTGAGGGTGGTGATGTAAAATTAGTACAACCGGCGCATTAGTATCTTTGCTCTGATGGTACCTGCCTTCTATCTTTTTCGTTGTATTATTTAAAAAGACTTCTACCATGATTACTCCTAATAAAAACCTGTTTTAACAGGGATTGATGATGTGAATTATTTATTAATTATGTATTAATTTCGCTGTTTTTGCAATAAATTTTTTATCGTGTTAAAGTTAACGTACATAATTGGTTAATGGTAAGTGACAAATAAGCCTATCAGTTTATTCTCTCTGGAAAATAGTGGTTGCGTGTATGCCGATTATAATGCAACTGCTCCAATGAGTGAAAATGTAAAAAAAAGTATACTTGAGGTTTTGTCAAAACAAACACTAAATCCATCATCGCTGCATAAAAGAGGGCAAGAAGCGAGGAAGATTCTTAAAGATGCAAGAGATAACGTACGTGATGCTCTTAGCGTTCCAGATGGTAAAGAAATAGTTTTTACATCTGGTGCAAGTGAAGCAAACAATCTCATCATGAGAGGAATGAAAGGCTATCTACATGTAATTTCAGCTATAGAGCATCCTTCAATTCTTAATTCTGCATGTAATCCACGTATAATATCCGTTAATCAAGAGGGTATTATTGACTTTTTAGAGCTAGAGAAAATTCTAAGCGAACTTGAGGGGAATAAAGTAATAATTTCAGTGATGATGGCCAACAACGAAACTGGAGTTATCCAATCTGTTAAAGAAATAGCTAAAATGGCACATAAATTCGGTGCAATCTGTCACACTGACGCTGCTCAAAGTATTGGGAAAATCAAAGTCAATATGAAAGACTTAGAAGTGGATTTACTTACTCTATCTGCCCACAAATTTGGTGGTATAGCAGGCAGCGGAGTTTTAATATTTGACAAAAAGCTTGTAATAGAACCCATTATAATAGGTGGTGGGCAAGAAAAAGGATTACGTGGTGGCACAGAAAATATTGTTGCAATTGCAGGTCTTTCTGCTGCATTGCAAAACATTCCAGATCTTCTATCAAAAATGAATGAAGTAGAGAAGCTGCGTGATCAATTGGAGTGTGAATTATTAAGTCTTGTCAATGATATCAAGATTTTTGGCAGAAATTCTGAAAGATTGCCAAATACAAGTTTTATTTATATGCCGAGGGTAAAGAATGATCTGCAGCTCATGCATTTTGACTTAAATAATATTGCAGTCAGCAATGGTTCTGCATGCTCTTCTGGAAAAGTTGGACCTTCTCATGTTTTGCTTGCAATGGGAGCAACAAAAGAGCAAGCAGAGTGTTCAATTAGAATCAGTATAGGTCCAGAGATTAAACCGCGAGACATAGAAAAAATAGTGGATTGTTGGTATAGTGTCTATAAGAAGAATGCTTTAGTAAATGCAAAAACTACTTTCACCATTCCCCTTAAATCATGATAGAGGGGATGGTGAAGGTAGTTTCTATTGCCAGAGGTTGTTATAATAGTTACATGTTGCTGAAAACCGATTTGCTTATAGTTATGGAAGAAATTCTCTAATTGCATACCACACCATTCAATTGTAGTATGTCATTTTATACTTGATAAAAACGCTGTATTGTATTATAATATACCATCAAGAGATAATAAGGAGTTACTATGTCTTATATGAAAAACGAACAGGATATTCGCTCTCAGGGCGTTTATTATAGTGCTGGACTCAGGAGTTACCTAACTAAAGTATACAATTATATGGCTTTAGCTTTAGGTGTTACAGGGCTTGTTGCGTTTTTAACAGTGTTTTCTGGTCTTTTCCAGGTGATTTATTCCAATCCTGTTCTATCGCTTGTGGTGATGCTATCTCCAGTTGCATTGGTGTTTTATATGTCTTTTAGGCTTCAACACCTAAGTGCTCAGTCAACACTTACTGTATTTTTTCTATTCTCAGTTTTAATGGGAATTTCTTTATCTCATATCTTTATAATTTATACTGCAGAAAATATAGCGAGAGCATTTTTCATTACATCGATCATGTTTGGTTCTATGGCTTTATATGGTAATACTACAAAAAAAGATCTGACCAGTATGGGTTCTTTTTTGATTATGGGAATCTGGGGATTAATCATTGCATCTATAGTTAATCTGTTCCTTGGGAGTAGTCCACTCTATTTTGCAATATCATTTGTGTCAGTAATAGTGTTTACTTTAATGACCGCATACGATGCTCAGAGAATCAAAGATGTTTATTATAGGTATAATGATGGCTCAGAGGTTGCAACTACTAAGCTGGCAGTACTTGGTGCAACTAATCTTTACTTTGACTTCATCAATATATTCCTCAATTTACTCAGGTTACTTAATTTATTCAACAATAAGGATTAGATGATTTCCTTTTTAAGGGGAAATAATGAAAATTCTATAGTTTTTTTCCTAGTATCTTTAGTGGTATTGATGCTGTGTCTTGCATATGCTTCAGTGCCATTGTATAGTATCTTTTGCAAAGCTACTGGATATGGTGGCACAACGAGAAAAGCAACTAATACGACAATAAATGTAACTGACCAAAAAATCAGGGTTTACTTCAATGCTGATGTAATGTCCGGTCTGCCTTGGGAATTTAAATCAGAAACTAACTACATTGATACGAATATAGGGCAACAAAGTTTAGTATTTTATTATGCAAAAAATTTATCTGATCAGCCTTCTTTTGGAATGGCAGTGTATAATGTCACACCTTTTAAAGCAGGTAAATATTTCAATAAAGTTGCATGCTTCTGCTTTGAAGAACAAATTTTGCAGCCAAAACAAAAAGCAGCTATGCCAGTATCCTTTTACATAGACCCTGAAATAATTCGTGACAATAGTACAAAAGATTTAAGTGAAATAACGCTATCGTATACGTTTTTTAAGCTTAAATAACAAACCTTTTTCTATAAATAGTAGTTATGCAACAGATCTATTGAATTGAGCAGCGGCTCTTATTTACTTTTTGTACACTGACTACTTGTGTTTCAGTGCTTGGTGTAATCAATTCCCATTCTTCACTATTTGCTTTACAAGCATTCCAGTACTCAGTTAACTCTTTATTACTTTTTATAGAGTCTGGCATTTTACTGTGAGTTTTTTTTCTAATGTATGCTCAATTAGAATCTTACAGCAATCTTCACAGTTAATTGACTTATCTGTACTATATAATTTAGTAACGCAATCTAAAGCGGTATTTCCACCATAGTTTTCATTTGGGCTATCACTTACCCCCCGCTTCTATGAGAGCCTTTAACACGTCTGGAGAACGAATCAAAGCGCAGGCATGTAAATATCCTTTTTCGCTTTGCACGTTAGCCCCTGCTTTTATTAAAACTTGCGCTAGATTTGTTAAGTGTATGGTTTATAATTAATGGCAATAGAAAAAAGACTATCTATTGGAAAGCCATCATAATCTTTCAAGTCAAATTGGTGATTAATATCAAATCCTTTTTTTCCCAAGAAGTATATAAATATTTACAATAATCTCTTTTTTTATCTGATTTTTGTATTCTATATTCTAACCTTTCTTTTATTTTTTTTATTACATTGTTAACATCCAAATCATTATCTTCATCCACTTTGCACAACACATTGAATAAAACACCATAAGGACAGATTTCTCTGTTCATGATAATTTGCGCCTCAAAACTATTAACATACGCTCATGTAGTGTATAAACTCTAAATAACATTTTGCAAAATATTAATTGCTAGATAACATAATTAAAGTTTTTGTCTTACATTTATCATGGTTAGAGCTATACAAATTAAAAAAACTGGGGGGCCAGAAGTATTAGAATTTGTAGATAAGAGCATAGGTGAGCCAAAAGATGAGGAAGTCTTAATACGTCATACAACTATCGGCTTAAATCGTTATGATTTAGAACATAGAAAAGGTATGCGCAAAATTAAAGATCTGCCATCAGTACTTGGAGTGGAGGCAGTAGGAGTTGTTGAAAAGCTTGGTAAAAAAATTAGTGATGGACTTAAGGTTGAAGATAGAGTTGGATATTGCACAGCTCCTCCAGGGGCATATTGTGAAAAGCGCATTGTACACCAGAAATATTTGATAAAAATTCCGAATGATATACCTGATGAAGTTGCTGCTGCAGTATTGTTTAAAGGTATGACAGCTCACTATTTAGTTAATCAATCTTATAAAATCAGGCCTGGTGCTTTTGTACTAGTTCATGGAGCTAATGGTGGTTTGGGGCAAATAATATGCCAATGGGCAAAGGATAAAAAAGGTATAGTGATAGGTTCTATAAGCTCTGACGAAAAAATGAAGATAGCTTCACAAAGTGGCTGCACATACGCAATCAACTATAACGATAAAGACTTCGTTTCTAAAATTATGGAGATTACGAAAAATAGAGGAGTAGGTGCAGTGTATGACCCTATAGGTTACGCTACAAGCAAGCTCTCTTTTGAATCTTTAGGTAAGTTTGGCATGTATGTTTCCTATGGGCAGATATCAGGTAATGCTCCTCTTAGTTTTTCTTTACTTAGTTCACGTTCGTTATTTGCAACTGGAACTTCGATATATCACTATAAGTATGATAGATTTACATTAGTGCTTACTGCAATGGAAATATTCGAGATGATAAGAAAAAAACTTTTAACCATACGGATTAATAAAAAATATAAATTTGATGAAATAATAGAGGCTCATTGTGACATGGAAAATAGAAAAGTAAGTGGGCTAAATATTATCAAGGTTTCTTAAATAAATTAGTAACCTAAAATAATTATTAATTAAGTCATATCAACAAGAATTTCACATGGTTAATTTTCTTTTTGGGAGAGTTAAAAGCATGCAGCTGTAGCTAAACTGACTGAGATTTTTACCGGACTAGGTTGAAAAACTTGTCATTCTGCTACTCGTTAGTGGCGTGGTAATGCAATGTTTTATCTATAGATATTATGTTCACAGTAGTTTCAAAAGAAGCTGAGTAAATAAGTTATATTTCAAATTAGATTTGGTATCATATCTAACATTATAAGTATTATCACTTCAATAGTATATGGAGCTGTTATTTTTCTTTTAAATGAATGATTTTTTCTGTTTTACAATAGTTTTAAAGTTGAGGTTATAGTACTTAGAAAGTTTACATTGCTTTATGAATTGTCTCTGTTGTTCTGATATATCCAGTAATTATAAGTTCTCTTTTAATGGCATTTTGTTCTCATATTTTATATACCATTACACTCTGGGACCATACATATAAGGCTAAAGTGTGCTGAAAGTCAATTAGAAACTCCAAAAAGAATAACATAGAAGTATTGACTATAATGTGTTAATATGTTAGCCTTTATATAAGTTTTAATTAAAGAGATAAAGTTATGAGTGGTTTCCAAGACCAAGAATTTAAATCAAATCTGATATGTGCAATGGCAATAGCAGGGATATGCTGTGGAATAGCGGGGGGGATAGTAGCAGGCTTAGGAGCTATTGATGGAATTGTTACAAATTATGCTATAAGCTCTATTTCTGGTTTGTTACCTCTTGTTGCAGGTGGAATGGTTGGTGCTGGGTTTCTATTATCATCGTTATGTGCAATAGGTTTAATAGCAAAACTCTCAACTTCGGGCTTTAAGGACTCTTCAAAAGAAATAGTGCAAGCAATTGCGTATACTGGTGTTAGATTTGGGATAGGAGCAGGATTGGTTGCTCTTGGCTTTACATCACCAGCAGCTATAGGTGCTATAGGTGCTGTGGTAGGTTATATTGCTTATATTCCTTTTAAATTGTTGATCGATAAAGCAATGCCTGATACCTCTATGAAAATTGATGGTATTGATGCAGGATACTGGTTTCCTGAAATATTTGGCAATCCTCTCACCCGAGGATAATTTCATTTACTTGCCTCAATTTTTCAACGGAAGGCAAGTCTTCTGTGCTGAGTGGTAGACGAACAGTTTTGTGTTCTATAAGCCCAATGTCATGCAAGAGTGCTTTAGTAGGTATTGGATTGCTGGCAGTAAATAGAGTTTTGCAAGCTTGTTGCCAGATATCTGTTGAACTTTTTACGTCATTTTCTGTCATTTGAGTAGTTGCTTTCCTTCTGGATTCCAGCGTCACGCGCTGGAATGACAGTAGACACTGCTTAACATATTTATGTGCTACGCGTGGCCAAAGATTGGCAGCAACAGAAACCAGACCAGCCGCACCCTTAGCAGCCATATCAAATATCATATTATCATCTCCGCAAAAGACCTCAATATTTGGTGCAACTTTCTTATACTGAGTTAAAGTATTAACGGTGCCACTTGAATCTTTGATAGCCCAAAATTTTTCGTGGCTGGATAAGTTGCGTACAGTTTCAGCGTGAAGACACACTCCTGCTCTTGATGGAATATTGTAAAGCATGGCTGGCACATGTGCTTTTTCAAGCAGCTTTTCAAACCATAAAGTTTGCCCCGTGATTCCAGGCTTTGCATAAATGGGAGTTGTCATTAGATAGCCATGAATAGGCATACCCTTGCAAAAATCAAGCCATTCAAGAGTCTGATATAGATTCACTCCTGGTACACCAATTATAATTTTCGTATTTAATTTTAGCTCACATACAAATTCAACTAATGTGCGCTTTTCAGAATCAGTAAGTGATAAACTTTCACCGGTGCTACCGAGCAACACTACACCATTTTTAGCTTGAGCCTGCATTGCAAGCAAGCACTGCAAACTTTGGTAATCTATGCTATCTCCATTAGAATTAAAAGGAGTAACACAAGCAGTCCATAAAAATATAGATTTCAATTGAAGTTATTAAAATGGTATTTCATCATCGATTAGTTCGTCTTTTGTATCGTTGTCAAAACTTCCGTATTTATCTTTTTGTTCACTTGGCTTGTAATCAGAGTTTGACATACTGTTTCGTGAATCTAAAAGGGTAAGGGCACTATTAAAGTTATATAGCACCACCTCTGTCGTATACCTTTCACTACCATTTTGGTCAGTCCATTTTCTAGTTCTCAGAGAACCTTCAATGTAAACTTTACTACCTTTGCGCGCAAAATCCTTAACAATTTTTACTAATCCTTCACTAAAAATTACAATATTATGCCATTCTGTCTTTTCAGAGCGCGTACCAGAAAATTTGTCAGTCCAACTTTCAGATGTGGCTATCGAAAAACTTGCCATCTCTTTTCCATTTTGTGTAGTCCTAATTTCAGGATCTTTTCCTAAATTACCAACTAATATGACTTTATTTATAGTACCACTGGACATAATTATGCTCTAAAATCAATCTCTTTATTATCTTCTGTGAAAGTATTATTGTCAAATTTAATTAAAAACGCGCTTGGAGGGATTCGAACCCACGACCTTTGCCTCCGGAGGGCAACGCTCTATCCAACTGAGCTACAAGCGCAGATGTATTAGATTATTTAATAGATAAACTATCTAAATCAAATTTTTGTTCTGGATAAAGCGTAAACATAATACCTCCATGTCCAAAATGTACATTTTTAGAATTGCTTATCCGTTCTTTTTTTATCTTTTGGTTTACAGCCCATGAAAAAGTTACATAATTTTCAGTTACTGAGTGCACTTTTAAATCCTTAGTATTTATAAACAACTTTCCATTTACCCATATTTTCCATGTATCGGGGGAAAAGTATAAAATTGAATCTAAACTGACTACTTTACAATTGAAATTTTCTTCCTCTGTAACTCCTGAAGACTGTAAGTTAAACTTTTCCATCTCACTAACTATTCTATTAACCTGCTCTTCATCAAAAAAAATGCTTTTTATGCTACCATATTGCGATAAAGTACTCTCTGCTGCCTCTTTTATTATATTGTCTCGATCTATATAATAATTGTTGATAAAAAAACACTCCTTCGCACGCAAATTTGCTATATCAATGAAGTCATTTATTTCTTGATTTCCAACTTTTAAAATACTTTTTAAGTACTTCTTTTCTATAATCATTCCATCATTAGAATGATGACAGACCATTTCATCATTGCCTTGTCTTTCTATATATACACATAAATTTTCACTATTTAACCCTAATATTTTATGCTCAATAAAATCTTCATTACTAATATGCTGTTGGCAAGAATATTTTTTACAAATCCCTATATTTTCTACAAGATCTTCGCAATTGCAATATGCACTAACATTAAAAAATAGCAGCGTAAAAATAAAAAACAACTTTATATTCATCTACTTAATATGGTATACCAATCAAAAACTATACTAGCTCTCACTGTCTCTATCATATTACCACTTAAAATCTGGTTTATAACTTCAGCATCTATATTTCTCTGCTTATTCAAGGTAAGAGATCTGATCATAACATAACCAGGAAGATTTGGAATAGACTGTAGAAATAAAAAAATATGCTTATCGCTAATTGAGCTTAAACTTAGAACCACTTCACTTCTTATTACTTTTGTATGTTTACTTTTATTGTGGAGTTCAGCTTCTTCAGGTATAGAAATTGATATTTCAGGTTCTAACATGTAGTGTTTTTTATATAGCTTGTTAAGCTCAAAATTTAAATTTGCAATGTATCTACTACTATGTAAATTTGAAGAAGAAATTCTTTTCCATAAATCTAGATTTTTATTTAGAATAACTTCCTTTTTTTGAATTTCAGCAATCTGTAAGTTAATAGAACGTATTTCCTCAATTGCAGTTTGATTTTTATTATAAATCTTCTCGTTATAGATAACAAAATACGTTGATAACCCTATTAATACAATAGATAACGATAAGTAAGATATAAACTGAATTGCGGCTTTTCTTTTTAATTGAGAGATAGTCATCAAATTACATTGCCTCTCCTATTTCAATATCAATAGATAGATTTTTCTCTTTAGTAGTAGGTAAGCTAGAAATACTAACATCATGAGTACGAAAATTATCGTTTAAGTTTTCCTGTAGTTTTCTGTATAGATAAGAAGTGTTTTTATTAGATTGAAAATTAAACCTTAAAGTTGTGGTAATATAACTTTTTGCCTCATTATAATTCCACTCAAGTGATTGAAGCTCTACATCTGGTACTTTTAACTTTTCTACATACTTAACTTGTGTAAGAGGAGAGTACTCTATTTTTGATAAAATATTATTGATATTAATAAAATCGTAAACTTCATCTATCTTTTTTACATTATAGCTTTGGCTAAGTTTTATTAATTTGTTATTTAAAGCGCTCCACTTTGCAGATAAATTATCAGCAATATTGAAATTCGAATACAAATTTCGCAAACAAAAGGCGTTAATTACAACTAAAACCAAGACAAGGTATAGAAAAATCTGAGGAGAGTTTAAATAAAGATAATTGAATAGATAAAATTCTTTAGTTTCTTTTGTGTTAAAAATATTTATTGGCTTATTCTTAAAGCTATGGAACAAAATTGTAGTATCACAAAAGCTATCTTTTTCGCATATAGCTAATTCTGCTCCCAATAGTTTACCTAGCTCATATGGAGTCAATATGTTCACACTATTCTCTGAAAAATTTATAACTGATAAACTAGATTTAATAGCTTCTGATACTATGATGCAAAAGTCGATAGGGTCATTTTTTTCAAATCCAAACTTAGTTAAAGATTGAATTGTATTTTTCACTTCCTGATATATTTCACCAGCAATGATTCCTGGTAAATTATCATTAGTAAATGGTATTAAACGTGTAAATATCATTTTGTTCTCTTTAAGAACCACTTGTCTATAGCCACCTGTTTTAGTTGCAGCAACTATGATTTTCCAGTTACTAGGATCTTTGTGTAGAATCTTTTTTGCTATACTGACTAGTTCTATAGGAAACATTAATATTCCTTTAAAGTTAGAGCCTATTTCAACAAACACGTCCAACCAATATTCTATTAAATGATTTGCTTTTGATGAAACAAATAGGTACCACCAGTTTTGATTAAATTTATTCGGCTTTTCGACCAAGAGAATAGAATTTATATCATTATTATGAGCAAAATGCTCTACTTTTGTTTTTGCTGATAGATAAGCACTAATCCTATTTACTTTTGGGATAGACTGTAGCAAATAGTTCTGATCAGCGTGATTGAGAACCAGATATAAGGGTGCTTTTTTATCTGATGAGAGACATGAAATTAAGTCAGAAACAGCTTTATTATTTTTATCCTTAGCAAAATATCTTTTATTTAAAGTATCATTTTTAAAATATAGTAACATTGTGCCTTCTTTCCCTATAGAAAGCATAAACTTACTTTTGGGTTTTGACCCAAACATATTAACAAAGTGTATACTCATCTAGAATTAAAAAGGTAATTTATTGAAATTCATTAAACATTAGATGACAATATTACTTATATTATAAGTTTTTGATAAAATTAGTAGTAATATTAACCCTTTTGTATGATGAAGGTTTTTTATATTTTAATGTTTCTGTGCTAGACACAACTTAACCTGACAAACGAGGATTAATTATATCTCAGCTTGATATTTTATTCTCCAATAGACTGAAAATTGAATTGAGCTAAAGACTTGATTTGACGCACTTTGTTGCACATTACCATTTAGTATACTTAAACTGAACATTTTCAGTGAATCCATCTGGCATGACTGAAACTTTTGTATTCATATTTATTTTTAAGTAATTTACTAGCTCATCAACTAATATATCAGGAACAGAAGCACCTGCAGTAATTCCTATTTTTTCTGCGCCCTGCAACCAATTTTTGTTCATGCATTTATAATTATCAATCAAATAGGCTCTTTTTCCTCTGGAAATACACAGGTCTAATAAACGGTTTGAATTTGAACTGTTTTTGCTTCCTACAATTAACACTACGTCTGTAATTTTAGCCAATTTTTTAACAGCGTTCTGCCTATTTTGTGTTGCATAGCATATATCTTTTAAGTCGGGGCCTGTAATGCTTGGAAATCTGAGCTTCAGGGCAGCAATAATTTCTTTGGTATCGTCAATACTTAAAGTGGTTTGCGTTACATAAGATAAATTATCTGGATCTTTAACTTGTAAGTTGTGTACGTCTTCCATAGTTTGCACTAGAGCTATAGGATTATTTACTCTTCCTATAATTCCTTTAACTTCTGGATGATTTTCATGTCCAATTAGAATTAATTCTTTACCACTATCCTCATACCTTTTTGCCTCTTTATGTACTTTGCTAACTAGGGGACATGTTGCATCAATAATTTGAATACCCTTTCTTTTTGCCTCATCCTCTATACTTTTTGACACTCCATGTGCACTGAAGATCAATATTCCTCCATTGTCTTTAATGTCTTCTATGCTGCTTACAAAAACCACTCCTTGTTTCTTAAAGCCCTCTACTATATATTTATTATGAACGATTTCGTGTAGTACATAAACTTGGCGTTCGTTTTTGTATTTCTCTAAAGTCATTGCTAATATGTCTACAGCTCTTTTGACTCCCGCACAGAAACCGCGTGGTTCAGCTAAGATAATCTCCATTTTTTTTCAAATCAAGTAAGTATGTAAACATTGCTAAAAAGTAAGCTCCGCTCACTATGTTTCATATCATGACTGCTTTACTATAATTTCAAATTTATCATTACCAAGATTCTTATTAATATACCAGGAACCGTCATCTTTAATTACAAATTCGGGACTCTTGAGGTCTCTTTTTATTGTCTTTCCATCTTGGCCATCCATAGCAATATGGATATCGAATGTAACGATGTCTAGATTTACCATGGCTTTTTTCCCATTGTCTGAATTTAGACTAAACTTGCCCAACATGACATCATTAATACTCACTTCTCCTGCATAAGTATCACACTGACCATCTACACAACACTCACTTTCAATATAAAAAAGGTCTGACATATTTACATCTATAAAAAAAAGAACTAAACTTACATACTAAATATAGCTTACCATTAATAAGCAATTACAGATTACTTTGGCTACAACAATAATGCAACTGGAAGTATAACATAATTAATTGTATAAGAAACTACACTTTAGAGAAATGGTTGTTTGGTTTTTTTATTAATTTTTTTCACCATACTGTCAATCATGTGTTTTATTCCTTGATATACAGAGTGTGTACTTTCATCACTACGCATATAAGCAGAGCAGGAAAATATATTATGCTTTTCGTCTTCTATTGATAGCTTTGTATCGCATGTTATATGTTCGCCGCCGAGCTTCTCTATCAACTGGTCTTTGTCGTCTCCTATAGTTACCTTAATCTTACTTTCTTCTTTACCTATCTTGCTACTTAAAATTAAAACAATAATGGCTGGAGATATACATATAGTTCCTATTGGCTTTTTTGCAACAAAGAACTCTGAGACTAATCTTTCAAACTCAGGCATTACTGTTTTATTTTCAGCTAAGTCAGATAAATTTTTCGCAACTCCATATCCACCAGGTACGACTAGCATGTCAAAATTTTCAGCTTTAGCTTCTCTTAGGTCATATATCTCACCTCTTGCGATTCTTGCTGCTTCTACAAGTACATTCCTTTTTTCTTTTACCGCCTCTTTTGTTTTGTGATCCATAACTTGTGTGATATTGATATCAGGTGCAAAACATTTAACATCCACTTCCTGCTGATCAAGCACAAGCAAACTTAAAACTGCTTCTCTCACCTCTGTGCCATCGAGGTGGCCGCATCCTGATAAAACCACAGCGGCTCTTAATTTTTTCTCACCCATAAAATACCTTGATTTCATATAATCTAGGTATTGTAATACAAATTCCATATTTGGAAAGGAGTAATTATTTTATGCCAATTATAATATAATTAATAATTAGTATATATAATTAGGCATATTTATAATTGATAGGAATTGAATATGGTACAAGGTGGTGCAGTAAACCCAACCAATTCGGACGAGCTCATTGAAAATGTAGTAGAATATATTAGTAAAAAAAAAGATTTGTTACAAAAATTGCAAGGTCTGTTAACACTACGTGGCTTTGAAAGAAAAAGTGAAATTTTTGACGAATCAGATATCGATAGTATGTCTAAATTTCTGATAGAAAATAAAGATATTTTGGGGAGTGTAATAGGTCTTATATTGGAGGATATTGAGAAAAACAAAATTGAATCAAAAGAATTTTTGGAGCAAGTAGATAAAGTAAAAGGCATGGAGGAAAAGCTTGAAGCTTTAGGTAACCAACTGTTAGCTCAGGGGGTAATAAGTGGAGCAGCAGTGACAACACTAACAGGTGTACTAGCAGGTTTATTAACAGTAGGAGGAGTGACTGGTGCATTAATTGGTGGTGGGGCAGCATTCGTAGGGTTTGTAGCACTAGTTGCTATAGCTGCTATTGGTTATCTTATATACCAGAATAGAGGTGAGATAAAAGAAGGTGCAATTGAATGCGGAAAAGCAGTGAAAAGTTTTGTGAAAGATGTGATCGATAAATTACCTACGATTCAAGCAAAAAAGAATAATTTTAAAAAGTTAATAAGCAATTTAATGGAAAAGAATCTTGAAGCTGATGAAGGAGAAAGAACAACGCTTAGTAATGAAATAAAAATAATAAAAATGCTTCAAAACAAAGAGCAATTAATGGCCATAAAGGAATTAGTAAAAAATGGAAAAATTCAAGATTTTTCAGAAATAAACAAGCTTCTGGAAAAGGGCTTCAGTACTCATGAGAGTGATGAGAAAGCACTTAAGGAATTTATGGAGAAATTTCAACCTGCAATTATGGCAATTGGTAATAATAAAATAGAGGAGGTGGAAAAAAAGGTTAATGAGAAAGTTGAAGAAATGAAGCCAAGTTCTGAACGAGTGAGTGAAGAAGGGAAAGGAGTGAATTGATACATTTGAGGAGCATTTTGACGCAAAAATGTATCTGTCTATCTTATTTTGCCACCCTGCTAAGCGGACATAAAAAATTACTTCCGCATATTTTAAATCTGATTATAATAACAATTATAGATATTTTTAGAGCTCAAAAATCTATCTTTGTCTGCAGACCTTTTTTATTAAACTCATAAAAAAATGTAGCGTATCCTCTTCAGTGTATACTTAATTTCTGTCATGTGTGCGCTGCATTTTTTTCTAATCTTTTTTACAGGGGGATTTTATGTCCAGAATTCCAGATATTTGACCTTTACTTTAGCTAATAAAAACCAACTGGTACCTGCGGTTTTTATAGCTACGTTTCTCAAACAAGTTTCAAATGAATAGATTTCTTGCATAACTGGAATTCAAAAGTTGATGTCATTCTAGCGCGTGACGCTAGAATCCAGTCCTTTTGTGCAAAAAACGTTGTAAGGTAACTTAGTTGGATCCCAGTGTCAGCTACTCTGATGACAAGAAAGGGAGCACAGGTTTCAATATTTGCATGCGTCTGAACAGATAAGCAATTACTATCAGAAAGAGGGAGACTATGCTACTCCTTTCTATCCACTTCTACACCTAACACACATCTCAGTGATTATAATATCCAATTTTTGATCATGTTTTTCTACAGGTAAATTTTTACAATATTGCTTCTCATAGGCTACACCTATAAATATTTTTCTAAGCGGTCGTAATTTTTTTATCATTTCATCATACCAACCACCGCCAAAACCTAACCTATTAAAATGATCATCAAAAGCAATAACAGGAGTAATGATTGTGTCGGGAATTATATCTTCATCTGCTTTATTCCATTCTTCGAATTTTAATAACTTGTTTTTATTAGGAATTGCTACTTTATATCCTAAATCGAGTAAATGATGCATCAAAGGCACAACATTAATTTCCCCGTCTGTTGGAATGTAAGCTGCTATTGTTTTACCTTTAACGCAACTTAAGTTTTTGTTAAAGAGATTAATAAGAGAATTTGCTGCATAACTAGAATAACTTTCATCAACATCTTTTCTTATGGTTCTATATTGCTTCCTTAGTTCCTCTTTGTTCTGTTTAGTATCTTTGAACATGTTCTATCCATTTTGCAGTGAGCTTTTCTTGTAAACTATTTTGCTTCAAGCGCTCACTTAAAAAATCAAAGTCAACAAGCTCCATATCCTGGTCTTGATTACTGCAACTATAAACAAAACTTATTTCTCCTGTTTCCTTATTTATGTGTTGCTGAATACATTGAGCGCAGATTTCTTTCATCATGCACTGCATAGGAGAGTTAACAGATGATATTGCTATGTGTTTTGGTTTTAGATATGGCTTTAAAATTGTTTTTCTAGCTTCATTTATAGCTTTCATCATTTTATCAGAACCAATAGTGATGATTTTATCTATAGTGTTCAAATTAATATCTACCTTTTCTCGTTGATAAGAAACTATTGCATCAACTATATTACCATGAAAGGATTTATCCTGTTCTCTGCTTGTTTCTATCAATCCTTCTTCACATGCCCAAACTGTCACGTTTGATGCACGTTCTATCAGTGCTCGTTTAAATACATCACTTAATTTTTTATAGCCAGCGAAATATAAAACCTTATGATTGTTTTCAAGATAAGCTTTTCCTATCGAA
Organism: Wolbachia endosymbiont of Tribolium confusum; assembly: GCF_020405475.1. Taxonomy (NCBI): domain Bacteria; kingdom Pseudomonadati; phylum Pseudomonadota; class Alphaproteobacteria; order Rickettsiales; family Anaplasmataceae; genus Wolbachia; species Wolbachia endosymbiont of Tribolium confusum. Next base: position 37,625 of record NZ_JAIZNT010000005.1, read on the forward strand.
AATAATACTGCATTTCCAACTCCGCCGCCAATGAGCATTATATTCTTCATAAATTTTTATAGAGTAAAAAACTTCTCTAACTTCAATTAAACTGATAACTAACAGCTGCATTTTTACGCATATTATCCAATAACAGGTTGCTTTGTATAATAATCTTTTGTTGATACATTTCCTGTTTGATTGCTTCTATATTCACTGAATTACTCTTGATATCACATAACATCATTAGCCTTGCAGTGCTATTTTCTCTTAATTCTACTATTTCATTCGTACTTGTTTTACTAAATAAAATCTGTAAATCAGGATTTAAATCTCGCATTTTTATTTTAAATTCTTTTGCGCTTGGCAATTTGAAATCGTCTGCTAATTTGTCAAAATTTAGACAACTGACCTTTTGCTCCTTAAAATTAGAGAGTAAATTTTCTGAATCTTTAACCACAACTTGTTTTACTTTTAAAATACTTTCCAGCAGTGTATGATCGAGCTGTACCTTATCTATAACTTTTATAACAGAGTAACCTTCGCTTAAACTAATCGGACCTGCTACGTCACTGATTTCTAATCCTTCCAAAACATCCTTGAGGTTACCTTTTAGCTGACTTAAATTAACGGTTGCTTTACGCATCTTTATTGAAGATTTTGGGTTATTACTGGTACGTAATTGTTTTATTAAATCTTCAGCCATCTTCTGATCAGGAATTACAAACTCCTGAAACGTAATAAGGTAATCAGGCTTCTCTTTTTGTTTTCTTATGTCATCCACTTCTTTATCGCTTATATTGATAAGCGGTACAATTCCTACTTCAATAATCTTGTTCCACAGCAGCTGACACTTTACTTGTTTTTTTAGGGTATTGAGATCTATATTATGCTTTTTTACGTATTGATTAACTTCATCAGCCTCAAGTTTTAAACTTTGAGTTAAGAATAACGTGACAGCATTATTTAACTCCTCGTTGCTCAATTCTATATTCATCTTCTGCGCTTCGTTGACAATGATGACTTCGTCTATTAACTGTCTTAGAATTTGAGATTTTACCTCTTTTTGATTAATCTTCTGAGTACCAAGCAATGAATTTATGAAGTTGATACGTCTTTCGATATCTAAATTTGAAATTGGCTCACCATTTACATCTGCAACAATTTCAATCTCAGTTGCAAGTAACCTAAGCGGCAACATTATTAATAGTAAAATTAATATTTTATGCATATAAGGCTATTCAGCTAATAACCAATTCTATAATAAATACTGATTGAATGCTAGCTAACTTTTAATAGTGAAATAAGGAAAGAAAACCACTGCAATGAATACCTAAACAATAACATACGGAAGGAGAGGGATTCGAACCCTCGATACGACTTTTCAATCGTATAACGGTTTAGCAAACCGCCGCCTTCAGCCGCTCGGCCACCCTTCCAAATTATTACTATAATATCAAGACCTTTATTGCCTGTCTAATGCTTTTAATTGCAATATTTGTATCTGTTCAGATGCATGCAAATATTGAAACCTGTACTCCCTTTCTTGTCATCAGAGTAGCTGAAACTGGGATCCAACTAAGTTACTTTACAACGTTTTTTGTGCGAAAGGACTGGATCCCAGTGTCAAGCACTGGGATGACACCATTTGTTGTAAATACACTTTTACTCTATGGTTATACTACCTTGCCGCTATCCTGAACGGATACCAATATTTACCCATTAAAAACAACAACATTTTTCCGAATAACTGTAATTTCAGGCTAAATCAACGCAAACTAATTTTTACTTTTCTCAATGATTTCTTTTGCTTTTTCCACATTAGCCCATTCTCCAACTGTTACCGTTTTTCCCTTTTCTAAATCTTTATAGTGAGAAAAGAAATGAACAATTTTATCTAGTAGGTTTTTAGATAAGTCAGAATAGTTCTTTATGTTGTCATAATAGTTGTCAACACTGGAGATAGGCACAGCTAATATTTTTTCATCCTCTCCTTTTTCATCATGAGTTAGTAATGCACCTATTGGACGTACCAATATCAAAACCCCGGACACTAAAGGAAATTGAGTTAACACCAAAACGTCCACAGGATCACCATCACCTGCACAGGTGTTTGGTACAAATCCATAATTGCAAGGATAAGTCATTGAAGTAGACAAAAATCTGTCAACTTGTAATAATCCGAGCTCTTTATTAAATTCATACTTTACAGGTTCAGCATTTGCACTTATTTCAATTACTACACTTATTGCATCTGGTTTTGTCGTTACTTTACTTAAATCCATAAATTACCTATTTATTCAAGAGAAAAGATTATATAGCATATGCTTTAAAAGTGCTACATTTATCATTTATAAGTAGAGATTCATGAACGCCTGGACTGTATAGGACCATTTGTAAGATCATTAATAATTGCACCATTGACTGCTGAATGTGGCGGTTCTTGAGGTGATTTTAGTAGTTGAAATAAAGCATATACTATTACGATAGTAAGTACTGCAGCAACTATGAAATTGATGAGATTATTTTGTGGCAAAATATTTGTTATTGAGTTGAATAACTTTTGCTCCATAAAGAAATAATCAGCAGCATATAATCCAACAGATAATATAAACATGCCTAAAGCTAATTTACAGAACGTATTTTTATGGTCTTTGTTTTTTTTCTTACTGATAGTGAGATTTGGCCTACATTCATTCTCTTCTTGCGGTGCTGAATAATGTGTGTTGTTTATTATCCTATCTTCAAACTTATTGCTATTTTGCTCCTTTAACAGCTGTTTCAAAATTGGTCCAACTCTTTTCAAGAATAAAAAGCCTTGATTATTATAACCTGCAGACGCCGATATATTGAATGTTCTGTTTAGAGTGCCTATCTTTTTACAATCCAGCGTATATTTAATGGCTCTATTTTGATCTTTCAAATTAATACTTTGCAGTAATCCAGCTAAATTCGCTATATATTTGAGAACAACCATGTTATCTATTATTGGTAAATTTTCCTTTTTTATAGACTCTTTGTGATATTCAGAAAGTTTATGATAGTCGCCAAGTATAGAAAATAACAATACTACACCACTGTCTACTTTTATGTCTTGATGAATAGAATAATAGAAGTCAATAATGCATTTATTTAAGGTAAATTCTCTATCATATTCGTTTAATGCATTTTCTTCACTTAACAACCTTCTAACATCAATAAGCACCTTATTTTCAAAATCTTCTGCTGTTTTAAATATTGATTCTCTCTTTGGATTTGCCAAAACGTTAAGTAAATCTAATTTTCTTCCATCTACTATTTCGTATATGTCTTTACCTAACTCAGACTCCTTAATAACTTTATATATTTCATCTATGATATCTTGAGTGCTCAGATTATTACTTCCGCTTAAAATTTTATAAGCTTGAGTATAAATTAGGAACAACCCTTGTAGACTAAATTGTAAGTTAAAATATTTATCTAATGATTCCTCTTTTTTTCTAACGAATGAAGACAAACCAATATGGTTTCTGTGGTCTATTTTACCAGTTAAGTTAGCATGTTGAAAATTGCCTAAAAAAATAAACAAGGCCTCTAATAAATTGCCCTTACCAACAATTTTTATTAACTCTTCAACTTCCTTAACCATCCCTCTAACCCACAATATAATAATTATATTTATAGTATAAAGAATATAGAATAAAACAGCAATAAATTTTATTGTATATTTACATTCTGTATTAAAAATTAAACCACCAAGTTAGGAGCATATCCACCCTCCACCGATAACTTGTTCGCCCTTATATGCTACACAGGCTTGACCTGGACTGATGCCAAAGTAATCGTCGTTTAAAATTACACAGGCTTTGTTCTTTTCGTCAGTTGAATATATTGTCGCTGAGCTTCCTGCATGTGATGATCTGAGCTTCACAGTTACTTCCATGCCTTCTTTTGGTTGTTCTAACCAATTTAACTCTTTGACCAATATCTTTTTTTGCATTAGAGCATTGATCGGGCCTACTACAACTTCATTATTTTCTGTATTAATTCTTACTACATAAAGAGGCTCACTGTGTGCAATGCAGAGGCCTCTTCTCTGCCCCACTGTAAAATTTACTATGCCGCTGTGCTCACCTAGAACTTTTCCATGAATATCTACTATTTTACCTTTCTGTACAGATTGTGGAGCTAATTTAGCTATTGTTTTACTATAGCTTTCGGAAACAAAGCATATATCTTGACTATCCGGCTTTTCAGAGATTTGTAAGCTAAAATATTTTGCTAATTTTCTTATATCACTTTTATAGAACCCACCTAGTGGAAATCGCAAAAGCTTTAACTGCTCCTCAGTTGTAGCAAACAAAAAATAACTTTGATCTTTACTTTTATCAATACTTCTGCACAACTTTACCTCACCATTTTCTTCTAATCTTCTTACGTAATGTCCTGTTACGAGCACATCCGCACCAAGATTTTTTGTGACTTGCAATAGATCACGGAATTTTACTGTTTGGTTACATCTTACACATGGTATGGGGGTTTCCCCACGCATGTAAGTATTCGCAAAATCTTCTATTACTTCCTTTTTAAATGTTTCTTCGTAATTTAAAATATAATGAGGAAAGCCAACACTTTCAGCTACGCGTTTGGCGTCGTAAATATCTTGTCCAGCACAACATGCACCTTTTCTTGCGTTAGCATTACCGTCGGTGCCATATAGCTGAAGAGTCACACCTATCACTTCGTACCCAAGGTTATACAGCAGTGCTGCAGCAACGGAGCTATCAACTCCACCGGACATTGCAACAACAGCCTTGGTTTTGTGCGGAGCTTTATCTTTTAGTAAAGGTTCAATTTCAAATTCTTTTAGCATATAATTTATAAACACAAACCTGGTGTCAAGCACTGGAATCCAGTTTCTATTACACAATTTCATCGAAACAGCATACTTATTTGTAGTCAAGTTCCAGTGTCAAGCGCTGGGATGACACCCCTTCCTGCTGGAAGTTGCCTTTAAATTACTTGGTGCGTGACACTGGGATCTCATTTATATTACATAATTCCATCAAAACAATTCGATAAACTGTCTTCAAAAACAATTTAATCTTGCTTGAATAAAACATGGCCAAAATAGTCCATGTTTTCAAGTACTTTTCCGCTACCCAGGGCAACACAACAAAGAGGGTCATCTGCAACACGAACTGGTAATTTTGTTGTGTCACTAATAACTTTACCCAAGTTACGCAATAATCCACCGCCACCAGATAAAATTATTCCTCTATCAACTATGTCAGAAGAAAGTTCAGGTGGAGTACTCTCCAGTGCAGTCCTAATAGCAGAAATTATTTGATGCACAGGTTCTATCAAACTTTCTGCAACTTGGTATTCTGATAAAATCATTTCCTTTGGCATGCCACTTACTAAATCCCTGCCTTTAATTATCATTCCCTCTTTGTTGTTTTCACCTGGAAGATTGGCTGAACCTACGTTTTTCTTAATTTTTTCAGCAGTTGTTTCGCCAATCAATAACTTATGATTTTCACGAATGTATGACCTTATTGCCTCATCCATAATATCACCACCTACTCTGGCAGAACGTGAATAAACAATTCCACCTAAAGAAATAATTGCAACTTCAGTTGTACCACCTCCTATGTCAACAATCATAGAGCCTTCAGGCTCGGTAACGGGGAGTCCAGCTCCAATTGCTGCAGCCATTGGTTCTTCAATTAAGAATACTTCATTTGCACCAGCACTTTCTGCTGCATCTTGTATAGCACGCCTTTCAACTGGAGTGGACCCAGATGGAACACATATTATAATATTAGGTTTATTTACAGTGAATTTTGTGTTTGCATTACGTATGAAATATTTTAACATTTCTTCCGCACTTTTAAAATCAGCAATAACTCCATCTTTCAAGGGCCTTATCGCTTCTATTTCTCCAGGTGTTTTTCCGAGCATCATCTTAGCTTTTTTGCCAAAAGCATAAGGAACGTAACTTCCTTTTTCTTTTACTCTTGCTACAACTGAGGGTTCGTCAAGCACTATCCCCTGACTTTTCTGATAAACTAAAGTATTTGCAGTACCAAGATCTATAGCAATATCGCTAGCAAATAAACCTTTGAAAGTAAAAAAATTTCTGATTAAATTCTGAACAAAACTCATACACAACTCAAGAAAACCATTTATTGAGACAAATTATACTTTTCAGATAAGTAACTAGTGTAGCACTCAATATCTAAATCCCTACCTGTTACCTTTTTTAGCTGTTCCAAAAAGCCATAATTTGCACTATATACATTTTTAGAGAACCAATCGATAAGTAAACTGAAATCTCCTTTTACTATAGAATCTAAAAATTCGTAATGATTTTTCTTAATGAAAGAAAAAAACTGCACAGCAGCGATTAACGCTATGACTTTAATAGGAAAGCAGCCTATAACACCACTTATCCAATACTCATCTTGAAAATAAGTGTCTAGCTCATTTTTAGCTTTTACTGAAATCTTGTAATGCTTCATACCTTCCAACCATTTATCGTGTAGATCTTTAACTTCTAACGTACCATTTATTAGATCTTGTTCTAATTTAGTTCTTAGCATAATGTGAGCCAATAAACTAAATTCATCCGCATTCTTCAAAAAAGATGAAAGATTTACTTTATTGAAAATCAAATACAAATTTTCAACACTACTATTAATTTTGCCTTTTGTAGAAAGTTTCTCCTTTATGTGTGGTTGAATGAACTCAATAAATTCTCTGGATGTTCCAATGATCCTTTCCATGAATAACCCTTGAGTTTCATACATAATATGTTTCGTAATTGAGCTCTTTATAGAATTTTGCGCTAAACATTTTTGATGAATTGCATAACCAGTATGCCGTAAAAGTAAAAATAAACCATAACAAAGGTCAGATTCATCATAATCGATAGGATCGTAATAAGAAATGGAAATCTCATTTGGTGTAACACTCATTTGCTGTAAGAATAAGGAACCAAGTTCAATCTGTCTCTGAACCGTAACTTTTTGTATATTAGTAACCTTATCCTTCTTCTGCTTTTGAGTTACTTTCTCTACATTTTCACTAAAAAATTTACCTAGCTTAGGAAATATTTCCTTTATGTTCTTTTCTGTGATATTAGAGTCATAGTCAGCAAGCAATGACTCATAGTTTGAGCGCTTTAATTGCTGCGATTTTATAGAAGCTGCTTCACGAGTAAGCTTAATTAGGTTAGTAAAGCATTCTTTCAGCTTTTCTAAGTTACTAATTTCAGAATTAGTTAGCCTCCATAAGTTTTGGCATTCAATCTTAGCTTTGGACAAAGATTTTACTAAATCAACGGGAATAGCACTGCTGCTTTTGTATATCCCCTCTATTAACTTCAGCTGCTGAATATTCGCACTCTTTTTATTCCTAAGAGCATTTGCTAATGATTCCTTTATTGCATCATGAGAGATAATTTCATGTCTGATTTCCTCTAGAAGACACATTTGTTCAACTTTGTCCTCTACATTCAATTGGCTTTTGCTTAGTAGTTTTAGTGTGTTTTCGATATTCCTTACCTTATGTAATACTTCCTCTAAAAACTTATAAGATCTCATTTTTATTCATTGCTTTGAAACATCTGCTTAATATCGTAATAGATTAATAATAAAGTTAAAAGTATATTTGCTTAAAGTACAATAAAAAATTGTATTTTTATTCTTTTATTGTACTTCATTGCTAAGAATTGAGCATCTTATCAGAATTAATTATAAGATTGTAAAGAAAACATTTAGTTTTTATTTTCCTTGACTCTATTCTAGTATAGAGGGATTATTAGTACTAAAATTAAAATTACGCACTATATTTTAAATTTATGGAGGTTTAGTGATGTGGAGTAGACTGATTATGATGTGTTGTTTTTGTTTACTGCTTACTGGTGTAAGTTCTTGCCCTAAAAAAGGAGTAAATACGACAAATAAAATGAATGCTGTTATTAAGCAGATAGGTGATAAAAAAGTTTTCTTTGATTATGATAAATCTAGTATCAGTGAAGTGAGTGCAGATGTATTGCTTGACGTGATGGAAGTGTTACAAAATAATCCTGACGCAAAGGTCACTTTAACTGGTCATACTGACAATCGTGGTTCTCATGAGTATAATCTTGCACTAGGAGCTAGAAGAGCAGATGCAGCTAAAAAATTTATGGTCAGCTGTACACCTTATCTAGAAAATAGAATAAAAACTGCTTCTAAAGGTGAAACTGAGCCTTTGGTTAATGTAAAAGATGATTCTAGAAATTCCAAGTATGAGAGAGAGCATGCTAAAAATCGTAGAGTAGAATTTTCATTCTCTGGGATCAAAAGTTAATCTCCTCCGCATCCCAGTGCTGAGCACTGGGATGATACAGTGTACAAATCCTTTGCACAGATTGTTAGTTTGCTTGTATTGAAGTTCCGTAGCGATATGATGTAGAGAGACATAAACTACCTAACCGTCAAGAAACATAATGCGATTGGAGCTGTCATTTCAAAATATAGTTAATAAGTTTGCTTTTCATGATAATCAAGTTGCGATTGCAGTATCAGGTGGTGTAGACAGTGTAGTTTTATTGCACTTAATGATTAATTGGGCAAAAAAAAATAAACCTTCACTTCCTATAGCATTAACAGTAAATCACGGGTTACGTTTAGAATCTCAAAAAGAAGCTGATTTTGCTGTAAGCTATGCAAAAGAACTTGGGGCAAAGGAATCGTTCATATTAAATTGGGAGAAGAAAAATATTAAAGGCAATATTCAGTTGCAGGCACGAAAAGCACGGTATAACTTATTAACAAAATGGTGTAAAAATAATAATGTTAAATATTTATTTGTTGCTCACCACAAAAATGATCAAGCAGAAACGTTCTTGTTGAGATTAGAGCGGGGTAGTGGAGTAGATGGATTATCATCAATGGACTACAAGTATTTCTTAGATGGTATTTATGTATTTAGGCCGTTGTTAAATTTTAGTCGTAGTGAAATAGAAAAGTATGCTAAACTTCACCAATTAAGATGGATCGAAGATAGAAGCAATTATGACTTAAAATACAGACGAACTTTATACCGTAACTTACTTAAAGCAAGTGATAATCAAGATGTTCTAACAGAGCGAATATGCCTTACAGCACTTCATATGAAAAGAGCTGCAAAAGCGTTGATGCACTACACACGCCTTGCACTTAATGACTGCGTTAATATTCATGGTCTTGGTTATATTGAAATTAAACTAGATGAACTTTATAAACTGCCAGAGGAAATAGCTTTAAGGCTTCTCCTTTATTCTATAATGGCAATTGTCAACAAGCACTATAAACCAAGGTACCGTAGCCTTATCGCAATATTTAACAAAATATCGCAAAAAGATAGTGATATTAACTGTACACTCTCTGGGTGCAAAATAAGAAAATATGGAGAGGGCATCTTGATAATTAGAGAATCGTCAAAGATACAAGAAGTTACTGTAAATTTGCCTATGTATGAACCTATTACATGGGATAATAGATTTAGCTGCACAATACTTGGAGATCAGGAATGTTCAGTAACTATTGCTCCGCTAAAGAAAACACAAAAAATCCCTGAATTTCTAAAAAATTATGGTTATTGCTTTGAAGTTTACTACTCTTTGCCAACAGTGCTAAAAAATGGAAAGGTAATTGCTTATCCTGATGTAAATTATAACGAAAAAAATACTGATGACGACAAGGTTCAATTCATTATTAATAGCACGATAAAACAAAATTTGGTAAACTTAATTAGTGTTTAGTTAGAAATAGAAATGAAAAAATTTTTAGAAGGCTTATTGATCTGGTTAGTGATTATTGTTCTTATTTCAGTTGCTTATATTCAATTTAGCGGAAGTATAGGTAAGAGTAAAACAACCATACCTTTTTCAGAATTTTTAACTAGACTAGAAGATAATGATATAGAAAATATTACAATAAGAAACCAAAGCATCGAAGGGAAGTTTAGGGATGGGTCAGCCTTTAACTCAAGTGGTGTTATATATAGTGACTTAATAAAAAGTTTGCATGATAGGAAAGTGAAGTTCTCCTTTTCAATTGGAGACTCTGCAATGGGTATAATTGGTGGATTACTTATTCAATGGGTTCCGACGCTTATCTTTATCGGTTTATTACTTTTCCTTTTTAAACAAACGCAAGCAGGAGGTAATAGAACTATAAGCTTTGGCAAATCAAAAGCTAGGCTTATGACTAGTGGAAAAAAAGTGACATTTGATGATGTTGCTGGGATTGATGAAGCAAAAGAAGAGTTGGTTGAAATTGTTGATTTTCTTAAACAAAGGCAAAAATTTCAAGTGTTAGGTGGGAAGATACCAAAAGGATGTCTTTTAATTGGTTCTCCTGGAACTGGTAAAACTCTACTTGCTCGTGCAATTGCAGGTGAAGCTAATGTACCGTTTTTTAGTATTTCTGGATCTGATTTCGTTGAAATGTTTGTCGGTGTTGGTGCAAGCCGTGTCCGGGATATGTTTGATCAAGGCAAGAAAAATGCTCCTTGTATAATTTTCATAGACGAAATAGATGCAGTAGGTAGGCATCGTGGCATTGGTCTTGGTGGCGGTAACGACGAAAGGGAACAAACATTAAACCAGTTACTGGTTGAGATGGATGGTTTCGAGTCTAATGAAGGTGTGATAATAGTTGCTGCAACTAACCGTCCAGACGTCCTAGATCCAGCACTACTTAGACCTGGTCGTTTTGACCGACAGATTACTATTTCTTTACCTGATATAAATGGGCGTGAAAGAATATTAAATACGCATATAAAGAAAATATCGATAGCACCAGATGTAAACGTAAAAACAGTTGCTAGGGGAACGCCAGGTTTTTCAGGAGCTGATCTAGCAAATTTAGTGAATGAATCTGCGCTTATTGCTGCAAGAAGAAATAAGAAAATTGTTACCATGGATGATTTTGAGTATGCACGTGATAAAGTGATGATGGGCATGGAAAGAAGGTCCTTAGTCATTACAGAAGAAGAAAAAAAGCTTACTGCTTACCATGAAGCTGGTCATGCAGTAGTTGCAGTTAATATGCCTGCTTCTGATCCTATACACAAAGCAACAATTATTCCACGTGGTAGAGCACTCGGTTTAGTTATGAGACTACCAGAAACAGATAGAGTGTCCCTCACAAGAGAAAAGATGCTAGCAGATATAACTGTTGCAATGGGTGGACGTGTGGCAGAAGAGCTAATTTTTGGCTATGATAAAGTCACAAGCGGCGCATCTTCAGATATAAAACTAGCATCAGATTTATCACGTGCTATGGTGACAAAATGGGGAATGAGTGACAAAATAGGGCCAATATATCACAATCGTGAACAAATCACACATGATTCTGAGACAATTTCTGAAGATACGTTAAGACTTATAGATGAGGAAATAAAGAAAGTTGTATTTTCTTGCTATGAAAAAGCAAAAGACATTTTAACCAAGCGTAGGAAAGACTTGGAGCTCATTGCTGAAAATCTACTGGAGTTTGAAACTTTAACAGGAGATGAAATAAGAGACATATTAAGTAGAAAAAAAATTGTTAGAAATGAAAATGAAGGTAAAGAAGAGATAAGAAGATCCTCTCTCTAATAAGATCTGGCTTTATTTAACCGCTAAAACAAAAATTTTTAATTAATTAGCTTAAGTTATAAGATCATAGTTAAGCCGATGTATTTTATAAATGGACTTTTTTGAACATTCCTCCAATTTTTTTCTAAATAACTCTTGGCCTTCTTATATTTTCACTCCTGTTTTCAGAGAGATTCAGTATATGATTTTACCTTTCATCTATAGTACCGCTCTGTCAAGATCTGATGGTCTCTGATGATCTACTTAGAAAGGCATGTTCAGTGTTGGAATTTTCCAAATCGCCATTAGGAGGAAGATTTGACCCTTCTTGACCTTTAAACATCTTTATTAGCTCTAACATAGGAGCAGTTCCTGCTACAATAGCTCCTATAACAGCAGTAGCACCCATGATAAGAAGAAGCGGTTCTGCAGTGGTGATTACGCAAAGCTCAATACATAAATCAGCAATGACCATACCAACCATTGTACCAATGAAAGCACCTACAATTATGGACGAAACTACAACAATTAATTGTCCTATTTTTGAACTAAGTGGTACTTCTCTTTCACGTCTAACACGTCTAACAAAATTTGGCCGCATTCGCCTTCCCGCTCTTCTTCGTTCTCTCATTATTGTATATTCATCCCTATTTTCGGAGAGATTTAGTGATACTTCACTTGGCTGCATTTGTTCTGCTGGTCTTCTTATATTTTCACTCCTGTTTCCAGAAAGATTCAATGACGCTTCTCTTTCTCTAACAAAATTTGGCCGCAGTTGTTGTTCTCTTGCCCTTCTTCGTTCTCTCATTATTATGTTTTCCTCAAAGAGGTTTAGTGGTACTTCTCTTTCACCTCTAATTCTAACATGATTTAGCTGTGGTTGTTCTACTAACAACCTTATTATACTTTCTATTTCATTTAGCGGTGCTCTTCCTCCAACATCCTTAATTGTCTTTTCAAATTTTAATAGCGACTTGTTGTTTAGTCTAACATGATCCTGAGAATCACAAGCAACGATCCAGTCTAAAATTGGCATTTTTTGACTATCAAATCCTGTACCATGTTCTATATCATCATTAATGTGTTCTTTATTTTTTTAATTATCTCTACTGCTCTTGTTTCCATAGCTTCTATGGCGCTATCTTCACTTTCTATGAGTATATTGAAAACAATTCCTAATAACTCCTGTTGTAAATCCTTTCGTTCTTTAATATTCATAATTAGCCTCAACTTTTATATGCTATTTTGCCAAAATAATTTTACCAAATAAGTAATATATATACAATAATTCTCGTTTAAAAATTTTTTTACATTAGCCTATCTAAGTTATGTTTTAGGATGTAAAAGCTTCTTACTTTAATAATTTATTAAAGTAAACCATATATGGATTGCTATTTAGGAGTAGCTGTTGTACTTTAATCAGAAGGTACAGTAATGTAAGAAGGAGGTACTTTATGTCTTTAAAAAATGAAATTTCTGAGTTGATAGAGCAACAGCTTGGCATTAAATATCATGACAATTACTTAGCTTACACTATCCATAATTGGGCTGCAGGTGAAATATCCGATTCTATTGCTCTTTGCATAGTTGGCTGTGGCGATTGTAAAATTAAATATCAAGGTATTGCTAACTCATTTAACATAACAAAAGAGGAGATTGAGCAAGGTGATATAGTCAATATAGAAAATAAAATAAAAAATGAAGCTAGAAAAGAAGGTAGTGAGTTTTCTGAGTTGATTTCTAGAATGAATAAGTCGCTAACAGAACAAAGTGAAAAGTCTATTATACAGATTTTAAATTCATCTGCTGAAGAGATGCTAAAGAGTTTTTGTGGTAGTTCTATACAGAGGACAGAGGATAAAGAAGTTAGTGTATCCTCTGCTTCACATGAAGAGCCTGCTACAGAAGATTCGGAAACTACTGTTAATTCTGATCTTTTATCAATTTAACCAGCTCCTCATATAAATTTTTTCTGTACCCAAGCTATATGTTTGTGAGAGGATAGTAAGCACTACTATTTCCATTATAACAGATTTGTCTATTTTCATGATGATCTTACTATTTGTACTCTGTCTAGGACTAAGCAATAGAAATAGTAGGATAACAGTAGTCAACCAAGATTCCAGCATCACGTACTAGGATGATATAAGTATCATAATTTACGATTAGATTGACATAGGGTAAAGAGTAAATTAAAAATTAAATAGATCTTTTAATGCAGAATAAATGCCTATAGAAATATTGATGCCTGCTCTTTCCCCAACAATGAGTAAAACTGGAGGAAAAATTGTAAAGTGGTGTAAAAAAGAACAAGATAAAGTTGAAATAGGTGATGTAATCGCTGAAATTGAGACTGATAAAGCCATAATGGAGTTTGAATCTGTCGATGAAGGAGTTTTGGCAAAAATTTTAGTGTCGGAAGGAACAAGTGGCGTGCCTGTAAATCAACTGATAGCTCTAATGTTAGAGGAAGGGGAAGATAAAAGCGCACTTGATTTAGCTTCTACCATCAATACCAAGGTTGAGAAGGAGGTTGAAGCCGATTTTTCAGTATCATCCAACCCTTCGATTTCATCTAGCTCTTCAATGTCATCCCAGTGCGTGACACTGGGATCTAAAAAAGAGGATAGAGCAACAGAAAATAGAATAAAAGTAAGCCCCTTAGCTAAAAAAATAGCTCAAAATGAAGGTGTTGATATAAAGCGATTAAAAGGTACAGGTCCATATGGTCGTATCATCAAAGCTGATGTATTAGAATTTTTAGATCAAACTAAAAGCTATGAGAGATTTGAGGAAAATACAACAGTTGAAGTAAGTAATATGCGCCAAGTGATAGCGCAGCGCCTGGTTGAATCTAAGCAAAATATTCCACACTTTTATTTAACTGTAGACTGCCACGTTGATAAGCTAATATCGCTCAAAAATGAGGTTAATTCAGCAAATGAAAACAATAAAGTAACAATTAATGACTTAATTATAAAAGCTGTGGCTTTCGGCATGAAAAAATTTCCTGATATAAACTCATCGTGGATAGATACTAAAATAGTAAGATACTCAAATATAGATATCTCAATTGCTGTAGCGCTTGAGGATGGACTGATTACTCCTATAGTAAAAAATGCTGATGAAAAAAGTGTTTTATCTATATCAAAAGAAGTGAAAGATTTAGTAAGTAGGGCAAGATCTGGAAAACTAAAGCCTGAAGAATTTCAAGGAGGAGGATTTACTATCTCCAACTTAGGTATGTTTGGTATAAAAACTTTCAGCGCTATAATCAATCCACCGCAATCTTGCATTATGGCTGTTGGTGAATCTAAAAAACAGCCGGTTGTCATAGGTGAAAAAATAGAGATAGCAGAGATAATGACAGTTACTCTCTCTGTTGACCACAGAGCAGTTGATGGAGCACTCGGAGCAAAATTTTTAAATGCCTTTAAGTACTATATAGAAAACCCTACGGTGATGCTTCTTGAGCCTTTATTATTATAATAAAATTAATACCTCTTAATTTATACTTTTATTAATTGATAGGTTTAGAGGTAAAATATGACTGATAAAAAGATAGAAAAACGTAGTATATCTTTTGATGCTGCAAAATCAAAATTTTCAAACGATAGGTTTCAAATAGATTCCTCATCTAATGAGTCAATAGATACTATTGGTAAAAAATTTAAGTATGAAGTGAAACTTCCAGGTGTTATTCACACTACAACAAGAAAAAATAATGTTGGAAGCGGATTAAATGAGTTAGATCTAAGAAAGAAAAACGAAAACTCTTTCAAGACACCAATAAAGAATATTGAAGAATCAGATAGTAAGAGAAACCAAAGTCATTTGCTGTTTCAGGAGGACTCATTTCCAGAACTACCAGCATGTGCATATAAGCCAGCACTGCTGCCAAAACCATCAAAAGAAAAAATAAAGGAAGCTGTAGATAAAATGCGCAATAATAGAAAAGCTCATAATTCTGCAAGTGTTGAAAATGGTGTTAGTTCAGACAGGTTCAAAGTGCGCCCGTTCTTATGTAGTGATATAGATGGATATGTAGCTCCTGACAGACGTGACCGTAATCTAGAAAGGTGTAGGGTTACACATGATAGCAGTAAGCTTGAAGCACAAATGGAAAGAAAGCATGGGTTTCAGTCAGATCCAAGTGTTAAGCATGTAAAGGCTGATACTGTAGTATGTTCTATTACTAAAGGTCATGACAAAAAAGGCGTTAAATCTGATGTCTCATATATACAAGAGCCTACATCAGAAATGTCTAAGGTTAATGTGAGAGAATTAGCAAATAGGTTCCGTGGCTAATCATTATTGGATTTTTCGAATAACAATTGCTTAAGATTTTATAAACTGTGCATATAGTACTCTATAAGAGAAAGAGAAGTGTGACAACTTCTCTCTTTCTTAACCACTTGCTGAAGAACGTTTATCTTCTGTGGTATCTGGTGATGGAGCAACTAATCTGCTCAAAATCTCATCTTTTGGTCCCATAGCATAAATAACACCATCTGACATGATAATCACTTTATCAACTACGGATAGTAACGGTAGCTTATGAGTGATGATAACAGTGGTAGTATTTTGCTCTCTTGCAACATTGATTGCATTAATCAAGCGCGCCTCTCCATTACTGTCTAAGTTAGCATTCGGTTCATCAAGCACTAAAAGCTTAGTATTACCATAAAAAGCCCTTGCAAGTCCAAGAAGCTGTTTTTGGCCACCAGAGAGTATTACTCCTCCAGGTCCTCCTATTGTTGTATCATACCCATTTGGTAAGCTCAGTATTAATTCATGTATTCCTGCAATTTTTGCTGCTTTGATTATTTCTTCAGGATTTGGATCTAGTCTCATGCGGGCAATATTAGCTTTAACGCTCGTGTTAAATAACTCAATATCTTGAGGTAAGTAACCAACATAATTACCAAAGTTCTCTCGATTCCAAGTATATACATCAGCACCATCTAGTCTGACTACACCTGATATGGGTTTCCAAACACCAACGGTTAGTTTTGCAATGGTCGACTTACCAGAAGCACTTGCACCAATAACACCAACAACATCCCCTGGTTCTATTACAAATGAGATTCCTTTTACTGTTGGCTTATTGCTCCCATAAGGAGTAAAAAATACCCTATCAAATTCC
Organism: Wolbachia endosymbiont of Tribolium confusum; assembly: GCF_020405475.1. NCBI lineage: Bacteria > Pseudomonadati > Pseudomonadota > Alphaproteobacteria > Rickettsiales > Anaplasmataceae > Wolbachia > Wolbachia endosymbiont of Tribolium confusum. The sequence continues at coordinate 54,343 of NZ_JAIZNT010000005.1, forward strand.
AACTTCCCTTCAGGCTCTGGTAGAGCCATAGTTTGCTCTCTTTTTGGGGATGTTAGGATAAGTCTTTGCAGCCTGCCATATGACATCCTGGCTTGATTTAAAAATTTCCAAGTATGAACTGCTGCATCAAATGGAGCCAATACTCTACCCATCAAAATCGAGGCAGCAATTATACTACCGGCAGTTTTGTGAGCTGTAATTGCAAGTAATGCGCCTGTTCCAATTACTGATATTTGCAGAGTTGAGCGTAGAAACTTAGTAATCCCAGTAATCACATTAGAACGATTCTGTGCTGTAATTTGCATTGCACGATTTTGATCATTTCGTTTACACCAATCAGAGACTATAAATTCTGACATACCCATAGCCTCAACTACCTCTGCATTTCTTGTTGCAACATCTATAGCATTAATATTGCGTATAGTTTCTTCATTGGTTTCTCTCAATATACGCTTAGTGGCAAGTTCATTCCATACTGCCATTGAAACTAATATAATGATTCCGGCAATAGCTATAAACCCTGTAGAGGTATGTATCATAAAGATAACAACAAGATAAATTAACGACCATGGAGTATCGAACAGTGAAAATATACCATTCCCTGTAATGAAATTTTTTATCACCCCAAGATCTCGTATTGCTTCACCGCTGGAAGTTGAGCTCTGCACTGATGTTAGCCTGATGGACCTTACTATTAGATCTGGTGTTGCAGTTTTATCAATCCAATCACCAATTTTAGCCATAGCTAAATATCGACAAGTTTCAAGCATTGCAGAACATGCAAATGCAGATAAAGTAATAATCGTCAGCATAACTAGTGTTGACACACTCTCGCTCGATATCACTCGATCAAGTACCTGAGAGGTATAAAGTGGCAAAAATAACATTAACGCATTAATCCCTGAGCTAAACCAGAAAATAAACCAAAACGCACTCTTGCACTTCTCTAGACAAGTATATAGTATACTTTGCTTTAATTCCTTTTTTATTGACGGAGTGATTTCCACAATCTTCCTTTTTATTTAATTATATGTACCATATATAGTTTTTATTTCAAAAGTATTAACAGTTATTGCCTTACCATATCATTAATGTAATAAAATATTAATGATATGCGAATATAAACTTTTTCATGGAAATTTAGCAAGGCTATCTAATTTCTTCTCTACTATAACCTTATACGATAGCCTTGCCAATTGTTCTACGTTTTACTACTCAATGACAGTTTACTAGAATGCTTACTATTACTCCTCTGAAAGTTGATGCTATCAGAGTCAGTGACTACAATCTGCATCTATTTTCCTCTTTTTATATGATCAGGAAGTATTACATATTCCAATGATCTAGCTGTAATTGCTCTTTTTCTCACACAAGATGGACTTGAATATACCCTTGGTCTATATCTTTCGAATTTAAAACAGTCAACAGTAGTCCCCTCCTCAAAGTTAGAAAGTATTAGAGGTGGAGATTTACTAACTTCCTTATCACTCACAGGATTATTTGCACTACCATAACTCACATGACGCGCTGCACTATGATTGTTACCACACTCTTCTCTTGAGGTTGAATCGCTTGGATTAAAAGGAGTCGAAAATATTGAATACCTATTGGTATCACCAAATCGTTTTATCAACCCACAGTTTTCTTCATTCATTTTTGTAATATTCTCTTGATTAGCACCTTCTGATAAGCTTGATGAAGCAATAAGATCTTCTTTTTTCTTACTAAAGATATTGCCCATTTTTAGCTTGATTGCAACATTCTTGAATTTGTTTTTCGGAGCTTTTGGTTTAATTTCTGGATGCTCATTTATAGGAATTACACATGATGGATTATCTAACTTGTCCATTGTATTTTGTACTCTACTGTTGCGTCTTGAACACGGACTAAATTTTGCTGTTAAATTATTCAAAACAGGTGAACTTTTTCTACCTTCTAAAGACTTATTCGAACATGGTACTGCACTACCACCCCTACTCATTTTCTGAGGAGAAATATTGAGTTTGTCTTTACTCTCTAATCTAGTTTCATGCGTAAACTTGTAAAGTCCATTTTCCAATCGTGAAATATCTTCTGCATTCTTTATTAATAGTTCCAATATTGAGTTGTATTCCTCTAAATCACGATTCCCTACTTTTGTCTTAGCTAACTTTCCTGTGACCTCTTCAATTCTGTTTATTTTTTCAGTATAGTTTTCTATCTTACGTTTAACAAGTTCTTTTTGACGGCCAATCGCTAAGTTGCATAAGAAAAAAAGAAGTGATATCACAGAACATCCAATGGAAATCCAGGTAAAAGTTTCTTCTGTTTTAGATTTTGACTGATCAGATACAATGCAAGCAGAAACAATCACACTTGATATTGATACGGATATGTTAGCGCAGTCTAAAAATTTTTTGCTTCTCTTTTGATATTTTAGCTCAAGTTTATTATATTCCCTTTCTCTGTTTTCCTTTGTTTCATACAAAGCATCTAAAAATAACCTCAAGATATTTGTGTCGTTATATTTAAAAGCATAATCTAAAGCTGTTTTTTTTGCATTATCCTTTATATCAAAATCTATTTTCTTACTTACAATTTTCTCTCCGTTGCTGATTGTTAGGTAGAATAAGGCTTTAATAGCTTTTTCCCTTAAGTGCTCATTTTGTTTACGCTTTTTTAAAACCAACTTTTTCAAAAATTGATCTTGCGTAAAATCCTCATCTAAGATTCTTGCAAAATCATTATTATGCACTACAAGATAGTGTAATGGTGTTCTTCCAGATTTAGATACAACATTAAACATTTCCTCAGTATAGGGATCATGATGATCTATCATAAAATATTCTATTACCTCAGCATTAAGGCTCATGGCAGCTAAATGTAGAGGTATAAGCCCTTGACTGTTTGTGTGAAAAAGTGATGCTGTGTTCCTAATAGTTGACTTAGCAATACTTTCAATAACATACTGAGAGCATCCTATGCCGTCGGCAAGAGCAGCCATGTGTAACGGTGTATTGTCGTTTTCATCATATAACACTTTGATGCTATCAGCCACCTTTTTACCTACACGTTCTTTTGCCACAAATTCAAGACATTCCTTATTGCTGCTCAAAATAGCTGCAAATAACAACTTTTTTTGTGTATTTTCTTCTGAAAAAATACTAATTGGGATTTTTTTTACCAAATACTTAACGCATTCTACTCTTCCACTGAGGATAGATAAGTGTAGTAAAGTTTGTCCATCCTTATTTTTCTTACTTAATATTTCTCCCACTCTCTCTTTTTTAAAAAGGTGCTCAAGGCATGATTTATTACCAACACGTGCTGCCATATGAAAGACGGTGTCACCGTTGCTATTCTCACGCAAAACCTCTTGATAAATGTCAAATTTCTGTTCTTCTAACTTTTTTTCTATCATGCTTAAAAACGATAAATCAAGTTGGGCAGCAAAATGTAAAGGGGTGTTTCCTTTGTTATTACTCTTATTTACTTGCATGCCTCTATCTATTAATAGCTTCACACATTTTTTTCTTAGTTCTGTTTCTGTATTACTCGATAGAGCTAAGTGTAGGGCCATATTTCCTTTGCTTGTTTTTGTGTTTAAATCATAATCAGGAAATTTACCGAGTAAGAAATTTAGACAATCAAACTGCCCATACATTGCAGCCAAATGTACAAGATCTCTTCCATGTTCACCTTTGGATTCAAGTATGCTATTTCCTATCTTTTGATAAAATAGCTCTATACAATCTGGATTACCATGTATAATAGCAGTATGTAAAGGGGTGTTACCTTGCTTATTCTGAACAATTTTTGCACCTGATTTAGTAAGCAATTCTATTAGCTGTTTATTTCCATGTTGTGCAGCTATATGCAATGAGGTGTTACCATCTACATTTTCTTGATTAATTTCACTTTTTAGTCTACCTAAAAATTTTAGATGTTCTATAAGAAAACTTATGGCATTTTCTTGAGTTTCTGAGTTACCTGCAATCTTATGAAAAGGATTCTCATTATATTTATTTTTTAAAAATTGTACTTGATTATCAATGAAGAATTTTATGCACTCAGCATTTCCAGATTGCACAGCATAGTGTAATGCGTTATTTCCATATTTATCTGTTTTAATTTTCTCCCTATCAAAAATTCCTTTTGCTGTCAATATTTCTTTTAAATATTCTAGGAGGTTAGGACTTCCGCTTCTGGCAGCATAGTGTAACTCAGTTTTATTATTGGTAGTGCAACTAAAATTTGCTTCATTTTCTATGAGAATTTTCAAGCATTCTTTATTGCCAGATTTAGCCGCATAGTGTAGTAGTGTTTTGCCATCTCTATCTTTATTCCTTAATGCTTCTTTAATATCAAAATTAGAATTTTCTATCACAAAACGTAAAATATCTTCTTTACCCAACTCAGCTAAATAATGTAGAAGTGTTTTATCATTACTATCTGCAAAATTCTCCAATTTTATAATCAATTCTCTGTCCATACTAAGAATTAGAGATACAGCTATTTCAACATGAATATCATAATTCCTATTTTTCTTTTGTTCTTTCCCAATTCTTTCAATAGCCACTGTTAATAGCGAAGAACCATCATTACTTGTTATATTCCATCCATCTTGATAAAATTTTTCAGCTAATGAATCACTTATATTTTCTTTTAAAATCCTGCTTTTTATATAATCAAGATTATTAGTACATATATTATAGTTTTCTTCTTGAGTTACTTTGTTAATATAATCATATATGATTATTAGGTCTTGCTTATTGACTTTATCTTCTGAATTGCCTTGTAATGAAGATAGGTCTATCTCACTAACTGCCCTGACCATACCAACGTTTCCCGCAACAAATAAACCTGAACTGAGTGTCTTTGCGCTTGTACTAGATTTAGCTTTGAAAACATTAGTAATTGTATTTTTGAACATACTGTACCTCATAAATAATAATGCCGGTAGTGAATAAGGCTTTCCACTATAATTTTTAAGCCTATAAAAATTCGCCAGCGGCCGCATTATATAGTAGATAATTTTTTGTGCTAGTAATATTTTTCTAATTCCCACTTTGGCCTTGGTGCAAAGTCAAGAGAGTCTACATAGTTTCTCTGTAACCTTTCAATTCCTGTCCATCCAACCATCACTGCATTGTCTGTACATAAATTGCTTGGAGGAGAAAGCACGTTCAAGTCTATGTGCTTTTTTAATCTCTCTTTCAGGAAATGATTTGCTGCAACTCCACCAGTAACTACAAAATCATTAATTTTAATATTTAAGGATGAAGCAATAATAATTGCATTTTTGACTCTATCAAGTAGTATGTCGCTGACACACTCTTGAAATGAGGTACACATATCACACACATCCTGTTCATTCATTACAAGTTCTCGTATTAAGTTTTTTACTGCTGTTTTAATTCCAGAAAACGAAAAGTCACATCCAGAGCGTTTTGTCATCGCCCTTGGCAGTTTAAATCTCATACCATCACCTTTTTTAGCTAATTTTTCAATCAACGGACCTCCTGGATAGCTTAGACCCAGTGTCTTAGCGACTTTGTCAAATGCTTCTCCTAATGAGTCATCAAGCGTTTCTCCAAGTTTGATGTATTTACCTACATCCTGTGCAATTAAAAATTGGCAGTGACCACCTGATATCAGCAGGACTAAAAACGGAAATTCAACCTCATACAGTAGCCTAACAACTAACGCATGTGCTTCTAAGTGATTAACTGCAATAAAGGGTTTTTGTGTTACGTGTGCAATTGCTTTAGCCATCATTGTACCAACTATTAATCCACCTATGAGTCCTGGTCCTGATGTTGCTGCAATTGCATCCAAATCACAAAAATTAAGGTTAGATTTTTCCATAGCATTTTTTATTAGACCGCTTAAATGCTTCATATGAGCACGTGATGCTATTTCAGGAATCACTCCACCGCACTTTTTATGCTCTGCCTGAGAAAGAATTTCCTGAGCAAGCACTTGCTTATCACTATTTACAATCGCAACTGCAGTTTCATCGCAACTTGTTTCAATCGCTAAAATGGTTTTCATATATATTTGAACTCTTTAAATTGCGAGAACTATAACTTGAAATGTTGAAGAAGTTAACTATATTCTGCTGAGCTAATTATCATCTTCAAATATAGAACCAATTTTTTTGCTTCCAGGAGAAAATTTATTAGTCCAACTGCTTTGTACTTTGTTTATATCTTTAAAAGCAATTTTATCGCTATATTCCTTTACTTCTTTATCTATTCTCTCCATTATTTGTAGATCTAGATAGCTCTTTTTCCACTCATCAGTAGCAAGAAATACTCTGTTTAAATCTTGAGTGCGAATTAGATATTCTTTATCTTTAGGATAAACTTCCTGAGCCCAAGCAAACAGCTCAAAATAGCGTGCGAATAACTCAGACGCACGTGATTTTGGAGTTTGATAAGCTTGTATCTCTTCAAATATAATTTGACCAATAATTTTCTGTACAAGAATATTTGACTGCTTTAAGTTCTGCTCAATATCCTGATAAACTTTATGGAGAAATTCCTGCTCTAAGCTTAAGTTCAGTTCATTTTCAACCATATGTGAAAGTTCATGTACTATGATGTAAGGATTTGACCTTCTTAGCACAATAACATACTTATTTACACCAGAAGAACGAATTGTCTTACACACTCCCTCTTCCATATCCACTAATCCTTCTTGATATATTTCAAACGAGAGTCTATTTTGCTTTATTAGTGACAAAGTGAGGTTTAATGTATTTCTAAACTTCTCAAATTGATAGAGATATTTGACATATTGTATTACGTTTTCACTATTTCCTACTTGAGTTGCTTGTTTTATTAAGTTCCTGATTAGCATGCTTCATTATTAAAGGAATTTTCTTTATGCTCAAGAATTATAAAGTGTTTTCAGGAAGTATAGCTAAAAAAGTTTAATTTACTTACATTCCGCTACTTATTATTAGGCAAGAGGTATCACATCAGTATGACTTAGGAATGTACTAGATATAAAAGTGCAATATCAAATATATTTTACTAAAAATCAATCAACTTTTCACATGTTTGCTCTTCATAAAAGAAGCTCAATGTTATCGTAGTACCAAGTTTTGCTTCACTTTGAATGTTGAAAGTCCCACCCATTAACTCTACTAATTTCTTGCTTAGAGGTAATCCGATACCTGTGCCTTCGTTTCTATATCCCGAATCTGCTTGGCCAAAAACGGACATAACTTTATATATGTCCTGCTGCATTATCCCTATTCCATTATCATGAAACTCAATAGTTAATAAATTTTTTTCTATATTCTCTTTAATAATCATTCTTATTAAACCACCTTGAGGAGTGAACTTGATTGCATTTGATAACAAATTTATTATAACTTGCTTCATTCTTTTGGGATCGGCGATAACTAATAATTGTTTATCAGATATCTCTTTCTTTAAACTAATACCTGTTTCTTTTAGCTTAGGTGATAACATTTTTAAGCACGAATCTATTATCTTATTCAGATTAAACTTCACTTTCTCTACTGTTAAACTACTTGATTCAGCTTTAGAAAAATCGAGCACATCATTAATCAAAGCAAGTAAATGTGTACCAGCATTATATATATCGTCTACGTATTCCTTGTATTCAGAGTGATCTACCGAACCTAAAGTTTCATTTTTGATCAACTTTGCAAATCCAATAATAGCATTAAGAGGTGTACGCAACTCATGTGTAACACTTGCAAAAAATTTTATCTTATTTGCATTTTCTTGCTCTAATGCCTCTTTAACCCTTTGTAATTCAATATTAGTTTTATGCTGCTTGGCTAGCATTTGGGTGTTGGAAAAGTGCAAATAAAGCATTATTAGTATTAAGATAACCAGTAATAAGCCCATTAATATTAAAAATAGACTATATACCATAATATAAGAGTCATTATAGCTTTGAATGATCTTCAAAAAAAATGAAGGCTTAATGTCATCTTCATGAAATATAGGGAAAGTAGAAGTTAATGTATTTCCTGTAGCGTAAAATATTTCTTGATTGCTTAGCAATTTATCAATTTCATCATTTGTAAGCAACTGCTCATAGTCATGACCTTGAGTATTAAAATTACTGAAAATTACTCTGGCATTTTGATCATACAGTATTAAGCTAAAATTTCTTACTTTGCTTACTGATTGTAACAATTCAGCACGCAATTTTACCAACTGGTTTATGTAATCAAAACTGTTATATTTAATATGATGTTTTTCTATTAGTAAATAATGATATTTTTTTATTATACTATTTTCCAATAGATCTTTTAAGTTTGCATTTGAATTACGGTAAAAAGAAAGAAAATTATTCTTTAATGAATAATTGCGGTATATTGTGCCCAATAAAACCACAAAAATTAATAAGAATAGCGAGATAATTTTTGTATATCTATTTGTTTTTAGTGTAGTAAACATTAATTTACTTAATTTATACATATTCTTCTCATTGTGAAATAACGTCTTTTATGGTATTAATAAAAAATTAGCATATCATACTTTTATGACAATTTCTCCTATCTTGCCAGTTTATTCTCCTATTAACATAAATTTTTCTTATGGCAAAGGTATTTACTTGTATGATATCGATAATAAGCGCTATATAGATTTTCACTCTGGAATAGCTGTTAGCAGTTTAGGTCATGCCAACCCACGATTAACTGATGTCCTAAAATTACAAGGAGAAAAACTATGGCATATATCAAATACCTATAATATATCTACTGCCAACAAATTTGCAGAAAATTTAATAAACAACAGCTTTGCTGATACTATATTTTTTGCAAATTCTGGGTCAGAAGCAGTGGAGTGTGGACTTAAAATCGCTAGGGCCTATCAAAATGGAAAAGGTAATAAAAATCGCTATAGAATTCTCACATTTCATGGTGCATTTCATGGAAGGACATTTTTAACTTGTGCAACAAACGATAGACAGAAATTTTCTGAATTACTGAATCCTTATATTGACTGGTGTGATAACATAGAGCCCAATATTGAGAGTGTAAAGAAAGCAATTTCTAATGGCATAGGTGTTGTATTAATAGAACCAATACAGGGACAAGGTGGTGTTAAAGTAATGAGTGAAGTCTTCATGAAAGAGCTAAGAGAACTATGTAACGAAAACGACATACTGCTATTTTTTGATTGCGTTCAGTGCGGTGCTGGCAGAACGGGAAAATTATTTGCGTACGAACACATAGGAGTTAAGCCTGACATATGTGCTCTTGCAAAAGGAATAGGAGGAGGTTTCCCTCTGGGGGCTTGTCTTGCAACTGAAAAGGTTGCTAAGTACATGGCGGTCGGTATGCATGGTTCTACTTTTGGTGGTAATCCACTTGCAACTTCAGTAGGTAATGCTGTATTGGATGAATTGCTCAGCCCTGGCTTCTTAGAAAATGTTGAAGTTAGAGGTAAGTCTTTAAAAAACAAACTAGAGGACTTGGCAAGCAAGTTTCCAATGATAGAAGAAGTGAGAGGAAAAGGGTTGATGCTAGGAATAAAAGTAAAAATGAATAACCAAAAATTTGCAGAAGAGCTAAGTCACCGTGGTTTACTTACTGTTGGAGTAACATCAGATAACGTTCTAAGAATCTTACCTCCACTCATTATCACTGAAAAAGAGATTGATGAAGGCATTGAAATCCTCACTCAATATTTATCTGAAAAGTTCTAGTTAAAAACTAAACCTTCCTGCTCACTAGTTGTTGGCTGTATCAAAATTGCAGATAAAGCAGTAGCTACAACTTTATCAGCTACTTCATTTGTACACTTTGCCTTTTCCTGTTCTCTTATCAGTGTAAGCTCATTTATATCACTTAGTGAGTCAAATTTTGTTATATCCTCAAATATAAACGATTGCACGATGTCTTTCGGAATATTGAAAAAAGCCGAGTTACCAAGCGATAATGTCATATCTAACAAACTTTTCATTAAGCCGTTTCTCAAAACACATTTAGACAGTTCTCCTAAAAGAATTGGCACTCCAAAAATAAAAAATGCTCCTCTCACTAAATAGGTCGTTATTTCATATAACAATGCGCCACACAAGAGTGCCAGTGGTCCAAATACTATAAAACCGCAAAGTGAAGGCAATGGCATGGTCTGACCTGATGATATTCTACCTATAAGCTCCATTGAAATTATAAACCCAATAAGTAACATAGCTCTACCTAGATATGTCCTTTCTTTAGAGCGTTTGTTAAAGTTTTTCTCACGTAACTTAGAAAAATCATTGTTAACTCTGACTTCAAAAATATTATGGTTGATTTTTAATTTTAGCTCTAAGTCCTCTACTCCATGGCGCCACTTGTGGCACCTTACAATTTCATCAATTATCGTACTAACTTGATTATTGATTTTGTATAATTTGCTTTCTTGATATAAGTTACCTTGATAATATTTTTCTCTCAAGTCTACACAATTTAAATTCTTTAAATCACATAAAAAATCTTTGATTTCTTGTGCCATTTTATTAGCGTCATCTTCGTAGCCTACAGCTTTCAAAATTGTTACCAAGTGTTTATTTTCAAATTTGAGCAATTGTTCTATCTAATGCACGTATATATTGCTTGGATTGAAAATATGAGATGATTTTTTCTTTACATCTATCCTCATTGCCTTCGTACAAACTATTTCTTTTGAAACTGCTGTCATGTTCTTTGGCAATTTCTAATGCATGAACCAATACATTTTGCGCCTTCACACTACTTTCACAGTGAAAGTTTCTGATTATGTGTACATACGCTCTTGCACTGGCATCCTCAGATTTATCTATATTGTACGCTTTAGCCAAAAAGACTAAATAGTCAAACCCTGCCCAAAGATAATACATTACCTTTGTTATAGCACTCCCCACAGAAAATAAAGCTGAGCGTGTGCAAGATAATTTACCGTTGTTTTTAATTCTGTTCTCATATGAACGAAGGTATGCCTCTGTACTTTTTAAAATCCTATGTAAATCTTGTTCTGTCTTTTTGACATCAAAATCATTTATATCATGAACTTTTTCATATGTTTCTTTTATCAGATCACTAGAAAACTTCTTCAGAGCTGAATCATCAATATTTCCTAATGCATCAATGTTTTTACTAATATAGATTTCTATTTTCCTTCCAAGTTCTTCTCCCATTCTATTTTTTAGCAACTTATTGTATTTATCAGTAGCTGGAAACAAAACTTTCTCACAAAATTTCTGTGGTTCGTTTTTAAAATTTGCTAAGATCTTATTCACAAATAGCTCAACTTCTTCACCTGCAGCAGCAAAAAACCATGCTTGCCTGCTCGCATTACGTTCCCTATTTCTTCCAAGATTCTGTAGGGCTTCAGATGGATTATTGAACTGACTAACCGAATCTGCAAATATTGATGCAACATGATTATATTCACTATCAAATCCACGACCTTTCGATCCATCTATAACCGTTGTCAACGCATATTTAGCCAATGAATCAAAATCTCTTTTTTCATAATCACAATAAAGAGTTCGATATCCACCTATCTGATTACGTATTATCGCTGAAAAGGGTCTGTTTTCTCCAATACCAAGATCATTTTTCCCAATTCTTGCAAAGATACATTTATTTTGTTTGCAGAAATCAATGAGACTATGTAGTATACCTTCCTCTCTTTCCATGAGGTCATGGAGCTCTTTGCTTAAGCGCCAATTATCAACTATTAAGCTGCATTGCTCATTATCACTTTTACTCAGTGCTTCAATTACTGTCTTTATTTGCAGTAAGAGCTCATCTCTAGCAAATTGCTCACTGAAGCCTTTTTCCTCTAGGTAGCTTATAATATTATTATCATTAGTGGTGCTAACATTCTTTTTAACATCTTCTATCAATCCAATCAAACCTTCTCTTCTTTTTTTATCTAAGGTAATATTATCACACTTCATTAAATATAAGAGAGTAAGATCGATCATTGAATGCATTACTCTATATTTTAGATATTCAGCAGTACTACTGAAATCCACCTTTTCTTTTAATTCAGATATCTGCTCTTCTGTCAAACTAGGATGTTGCTTTTTAACGCAGTTTATAAAGTTTAATTGACGTAATTGGAGCCTGTAGTCTTGATATGACATTCCTTCAGGCTGAAATTTATTATACACTTTATAACGTGTACTACCTTCATATACTAAATTATCTCTACCCTGCAACGCAAAGTTAAGATTAACTATACTATTTACATCATCAGCTAAAAGCAGAGCACTTTCTCCAATTGGGCTTTGCACATTCCATCTTATAGAAGTTAATAAATCATCGGTATCAACAAGCTTATTGTAATTAAAAACTTCTTCGCTTTCTTCAACATACTCATGAGCTGGGCTAGATTTTTCTCTAGTAAATAAGCTACGTACGTTAGCAAGAAATCTAGAGAGCAGTTCTCTTGATTCCACTCCAGTTGCTTTAGTTAGTACCCACCAAATTGGCAACATTACTATACCAAATATAAACATAGAAATTGTATAATATAAGTTTCCAATCAAAGCAGAATACAGCCAATAATCTGAAGTTAGACCAATTACAGCAGCAACATTACTATTTATAATAGGAAACAATATAGCTAAAGATATGATGGAGGTAGCAATGTTCACTACAAGTGCTTGATTGAAATTTGTTATCCTATTGGTTTTTGCAATAACACTTGCTGTTTCGATGGCGTTTGCAATACAACGTCTACTCAATCTTGTCGGGCTGATAACTTTTCCGCATCTATTTAAAATCCTTCTCTTTGGTGTTGCAGTGAGGTAAGTCGTAGGATATTTCTCATCAAGCTTGCACATGTTCTCAAAATCCTGCTGCTTGTTAATACTGTCTGCTTCATCAACACTAATCCACAACTTGGTATTTTGGTCTTTAAATTTACGATCATTTTCTTGCTGTAATAACAGGTCATGTGTCACTATAATTGTTGTAGGTTTAGTTGCCTTCAGTGCATTTTTAATTTCCTCAGCAGTTTTAGGTGTCCTAATGTTTACAGTAAATGCACTGCTCATCATTTTTTTAGCTTGATTCACTAGGTCACTACTTGGTACTGCAACCAGATGATGAAACCCTGCTTGGGTTAGTACATGACTCAGTATTCCAATATCGTAAGTCTTGCCAAACCCAGTTTCTGCATCGATCATAACATTACAGTTAGTAGTAGAAGGGTTGCGTAGATGTTCTAATACCCCTTCAACAACAGGTTTACGACGTGCTACTATTATAGATTCCTTTGTATCATCAAGTTTTATAGATTCACCTTTTAGCTTGCAGTTGATTTCTTCTAAGCCACTTATAATACTTTGCTTTTCTTGATTGCTGATAGAACTCACACATTATCCACTATAATTATCACAATATTAATTGTATGTTAATTCAGTAAATTGTCAATTCTATAGACAAAAAGCTGATTTCAACTATCATATTAATATGAATATATGCCTCGGAATAATTACTTCTCCCCATGGAATCAAAGGAGCTGTTAAGATAAAAACCTTTACTGAAAAGCCCGAAAATATTTTCCTATATGGTGAACTAATAAGCGGAAGTGAAAATTATAAAATAAGCTTGGTGTCTGTTGTCAGTAATAATTTAGTAATAGCAACAATTAGCGGTGTGAACTCCCGTAATGAAGCAGAACTTTTAAGAAATAAAAAGTTATATATAGAGAGAAATAAGCTACCACAGTTAAATGATGAGGATGAATTTTACCAAGATGATCTTGTGAATATGGAAGTAAGACTAGAGAGTAATGAATTATATGGCTATGTGAAGTCTGTGCATAATTTCGGCTCGGGGGATATATTAGAAATTTTGGTTATCAGCACAAAAAAAAACATTATGTTATCTTTTACTAAAGAAGTATTTCCATACATCAACATGAAGGAAAGGTATATAGTAATCAACATGCCAGAATTCATTGGCCAATAAAAATTTTGATATTTGTATAAAGTTATTTATAATCATCAGACCAAATTAAAAGTGTAATTATGGCAGAAAGGGCTAATGATATCAGGCCAGGTCAGGTACTAGAACATAACGGTGGATTGTTTTTGGTTGTAAGTATTATGCATACTCAACCTGGTAAAGGTGGTGCATACATACAAGCTGAAATGAAGAATATCAAAACTGGAGCAAAGTACTATGAAAGATTTCGTTCTGATGCAACAATCAGAAGGGCAATTTTAGATGAAGAGGAATATGTTTACCTTTTCACTGAAGAAAATATTGTAAATCTTATGCATCCAAGTAGTTACGAGCAGATTGTTATAAATTTAGACTTATTAGGGGAAAAGAAGGCTTATTTGCAAGATAATATGAAAATTAAAGTAGTAACTTATCAAGATAAAATAATTTCTGCACATGTGCCTGATCACGTTACACTAACTGTAAAAGAAACAGAGTCTGTTATCAAAGGGCAGACTGTTACTGCTTCTTATAAGCCTGCAATTTTGGAAAACGGAATACGTGTTAATGTGCCTCAATTTATAAAAGAAGGGGATAAAATTGTAGTACATACTCCTGATAACAGCTATTACGAAAGAGTAAAAGAGTAAATGGCCATTTCATCACCACGAATCAATGTGATGCTTGATTCTGTACGCAGTGCCTCCAAGCAGCTTATACGTGATTTTAATGAATTGCAAATTTCAAGCGTTAAGTCAGCAGACTTTATCAATAAAACTTATTCAAAATCCAAGCAACTTATATACGATTGCTTGAAAAACTACAACCAGAACTATGACTTTATTTTTGAAGACGATGTGGGCCAAGATCTAAAAGACGGCGGTTATACTTGGTTTATTATGCCTATAGAAGGCAAGGAAAACCTTTTTAGTTGTATGGTTTATTTTGCAGTATCAGTTTGTCTCATTCATAAAAACAGAGTTGTAGCAGCTGTGATTGATGCTCCAGCCCTTAGAGAAACTTTCTGGGCAGAGGAAAAGAAAGGAGCTTTTCTTGAAGATTTCAAATCTCGCCATGTAAAAATGCGGATGAAAGCTCGTGAAGGGGGAATAATAGACATAAGTGGTAATTTATTAAATAAATTACCACTTGACAATAATAATCTGCGCTCCCTTGGCTCAACGGTACTAGGTTTTGCATATCTTGCTGCCGGAAGATACAATGGAATAATTTACTCTGGAATTAATAAATATAAAACTTCACTCGGTAGGCTTTTTCTGCAAGAAAGCGGTGGGAGATTAAAGGAAGATAACGCGCTTGTCATTGCTGGAGATATAAACTAAAGTTCATTCAAAAGAGCAAAAGTCACGTAGTGAAAATAATAAATGGTCTTACCTACCCCTCATTGCAGCAGGGTGGCAAAATAAGATAGACGAGAAAAGACAACTATAGGAACAAATAGTCAGTGTGTGACAATGGCATCTAGTCCTTTTGCACAAAAAACGTTGTAAAGTGTTTACCAACTTAGTTGGATCCCAGTGTTAGCTACTTTCATGACAAGAAATAAAGCACTGATTTTGTACACTAACCATGCTTTTAAATAGATACCTTATTCTTGGCAACTTTAAACTCAACAACAGACACAAACAGACAATTTCTCAAAAACTTTCACAAGAGATTTTGTTAAATGCTCTATCATTTCATTTGTATGGTAAGGCGTAGGAGTAATACGGAAGCGCTCAGTCCCCTTTGAAACTGTTGGGTAATTTATATGTTGTACATATATTCCATACTCATCAAATAACAATTTTGATGCTTTTTTGGACAACTCAGGATCACCAATTATGATTGGAATTATATGAGTTTCTGTTTGCATAAAATTCACTCCTGCGTTTCTCAGTGAGTCTTTTACCTTTTCAACAGACTGCTTTTGCTTCTCCCTTTCAACATTGCTCGATTTTAAATGCTCAACGCTTGCCTTTGCTGCTGCTGCTAAAACGGGTGACATAGCAGTAGTAAAAATAAATCCTGGGGCTGAACTTCTTATTACATCCACCAAGCTCTTTGAAGACGCTATATATCCACCCATCACTCCAAAAGCCTTTGATAATGTACCCTGAATAACAGTTATTCTATCCATCAAACCTTCTCTTTCTGCAATTCCGCCACCGCGCGGTCCATACATGCCAACTGCGTGTACCTCATCCAAATAGGTAATTGCATTATACTGATCTGCTAGATCACATATCGCTTCAAGCGGTGCTACATCACCATCCATTGAGTATACAGATTCAAGTGCTATTATTTTCGGCGTTTTTATATCTATAGACTTTAGCAACTGCTCTAAGTGATCAACATCATTATGCCTAAATATGTGCTTCGGTCTTTTGCCTGACTTTATACCTTCTATCATTGAAGAGTGATTTTTCTCATCTGAAAAAATTACCACACCCGGAATAACAGACGACAAAGTGCTAAGCGTAGTTTGGTTGGCAAGGTAGCCACAAGCAAAAGTTAAAGCAGCTTCTTTTTGATGCAAGTCAGCCAAAGACTTCTCGAGCTCAACAACTTCTTTTGTTGTACCTGATATATTTCTTGTTCCTCCAGCACCAACAGATGAATTTTGAATAGCAGCAATGACACTATCGTTTTGTGACATTCCCAGATAATTATTACTGCACCAGACAATAACCTCTCTATTTCTTTCATAATCCATAATATAGGGAAGTTTGCCAGGTAATGACGCAAAATGCGTAAATTCACGATAGCGCCCTTCTTCTTTTATATCTTTGATTTTATTTAAGAATATTTCTTCGTAGTCTACCAAGTTTTTATCTATTAACAATCAATATAATTATAATAAATTATTAAATGATAGACTACTATATTTATTACTTAGACTGACATTCTTCTGTCTGCATAACCTTTTTGACCTGATTATCCTCAACTAAGCTTTTAGGCCTATAGCAGTACGTAATTGTAGCTGCAATAAGACAACAAACTGCAACTGCTATTCCTATTGCTAACATTTCCAAGTAAACTGCAACAGCTGCTCCTAAGGCAGTAACAGTTATTGCAAGCGCAGAAGCAGCTACGACATACTTTTTTGTGTTTTGTGGATCATTCTTTGAATTGCTTGGTACGGTTGCTGAATAGCCTAAAGATGACATAAATTCCAAAAATCCCTTATTTCCTCGTTTTTTTGCCATATCTAAAGAGCTTTCTTTCAAAGGAGTATTTAATGGTGTATTAATAATTGGATCATTTTCTAAATACGGGCTTGCACCATTGTCTAATAGCAATTTTGCAGATTTTTTATGCCCTTCATTTATTTCTTGATTATAAGCTATAACATGCAACGCAGTACCAATATCCCTACTTTGTGTATTAACATACTTTTTTTTATCTTTTGCTGCACCTATCAAAATGGCAACTACATCAGGATGGCCATTATCAGCAGCTAAGTGCAGTGCAGTTTCATCATTATTATTCTGTAAATAAAGATCTGCATTGTTTTGTAAAAGTAATTCCACCATTGCCGAATTACCTTCTGCAGAAGCGTACATCAAAGGAGTAAAGTTATGCCGATCTTTAGCATCAACTGTTGCGCCACGCTCTATTAGCAATTCCGCAACATCTAAATGTCCATAATACGCTGCTTCATATAAAGGAGTTACTCTGCTGCCTGTACTACTCACTGAATTAACATTTGCACCGCTGTCAAGTAAAAGCTTCACAAAATCTTTATGACCATTTCTAGCAGCTAAATGAAGTGCAGTGTCACCACCTACTTTTGTTTTTGATTTAATCTCAATATTTGCACCACATTCTAGTAAACGCCTGTCAAGCTCAACATCACCTTTTTGTGCTGCAACGTGTAAACGAATAAATCCATCATTATCATAATCTGTGAAACGTTCATTAATATTGTCTAGTAAACTTTCCCTACCAGCTTTTAATTCCTCAGGAATGATAAGTGTTACTTTACCATTTTCATACTCTACTTCACCGTTATGAAATTTAAGTGTGAATCCAAGTAAACTGTCTAATTTACATATCTCCTTCTCTGGCTCATCAGGATTGCGTGCCACCATTGATGACTTATAGTTAATGCGTACATAATTCTCATCAGAACAATCGATGTACATGATCTTCTTGTCAGAATCGCTAGAAAGTACCTGATATTTTATTAATATACTATGTATTCGGATAGCAAGGAAAGCCATATACCCCGCTTGATTGCAACTAGTAATTAATTCTTCTAATAGATTATCATTTAGAATTTCTACTTTAGCATGTTCAAACATTTTTGTAAAAACATGTTTTGCGATTTGGCGTTGGTCATTTTGATTACATTTATCACGAAGCTGGCTAACGAAATTCTTGTCTATAACTTGACCATTAATTACAAAATCCATCCTGGGTAGGTCTTTATAAGCTGTGTTACCAGACTTTACATCTTCATTATTCTCATTTGCCCTTACTTGACCCAGCAGAGATTGCGTTAGCTGAAATTCTAACGTAGTTACTGCACTGGATTCAATATCAGAATTATTAACGCCAGATTCCTCTTGACTTTCATTACCTGAATCCTCAGAACGACGGCGCTCTTTTTCCTCTCGTTCTAAAATTTCAAACCCTTCTTCAGTGCCCGAATCCCTAGAATCTGATTTCTTTAAAGTTTTGTTTGATTCCTGTGATACAAAATCTGAACCTAACATGTTTTTCCTCTTAATTAGTAGCTAAGTTAAGTGTAGCATTAAATGGCAATTTTGTCAACTTAGCAAGTATCTCTTCGTAGTCTACCAAGTTTTTATCTATTAACAATCAATATAATTATAATAAATTATTAAGTGATAGACTACTGTTTCTTAATTTACTTTTACAGTAATATTATGAGCAATCTTCTCAGCATCTGGTTCTTTAAGTGAATCTGAAGGTGCCTTATTACAATAATGTATAGCTATAGCAGCAACTATACAGAAAGCTCCAATACTTGCTGCTACTCCTGTTACTAGTAGACTAGTACCGAGAGCAAAATATGCAACTGGTGCAGCAGCTAATGAAAGTACCCCAGTTACTGCAAACATCCATGTAGCCACAGTAGGCCATTTAATGCTATTCTCTTTTGTGTAAATTTTGTTGCTATTACTAGCTTGCTTATTAGCTACTGATTTTGGTTGTATATTTTCGTTAGCAACTTGTTCTACATACTCGGCGGGTTTATTAGAAGTTTGCTCTTCTCTGTTATTATCAATTGATATTACGGTATTAACACTTTTATTTGCAAAACTTAATGATGATGATTGAGATAGAACAGTAAAATCTTCTTCATTGTGTGCAGTACCACATTGACTTTCGGGAATAGGCGATGTACTCTGATCTACAGCTGTAGGTATTGTAAGATTTTGCTGATCATCTTTTTCGCCATTTAGATCATCAGACTTTTCCTCAGTGACCATTGAAGGCATTTCTGCTGCAGTTTCAGGTACTTCTGTTTCATAAATAATATCAAACGAAGGAGAATCTGAAGAAATTCTAGCAGAATCGTCACTTTCAAGTTTAGAAAAATCATCATCTTCAGAACTCAGTGATGGTGAATCCAGCTCGCTTTCTTTACGCTCCACTATAGGCACTTCTTGGCTACTTGCAGCAGCTTCTACATTGTTGTCTACTGGTAATGCAGCAGCAGTGTGCTCAAGCTCTTTTTTAAGAAATGTTATAATTTGTGTGAGATTATTTTTCTGTCTATCTTTCTTCCCTTTGCTCTCTTGCAAGGCCTTCATTTTGTTATTTGCTTGACCCAAGAGCTTCTGTAAAGTGTATTTATATACACTATCATCTACTGTTCTTAATAAATTCATTACATCAGCAAGATTAATGCTACTGACAGCATCAGACAATTTTTTCTCTATAGTTTTTTCATTTCTAGGCATTTTACCCCTCCTATAATTATTACTAATAGCTTCTTCTGAAGCTTTTTCATTATTCATAATATTTTCTCCTTCATCAACAATACCACTTTGTAGTTGCTGATTGTCAGTACTTTTGAATTCTTTAGTATTTAGCTGTTCTCTACTCACTGCTTGACTCGAGGTTGGAGCCTCATTTAGTATAGCCGAGGTGTTTTGAGCATTTTTAACACGAGATTCTTCATTATGATCATTGCTACTTCTTTTTATTAGATCAGACTTGATCTTACACAAAGTCTTCTGCAGATTTTCAACCTTTTCATAATCTGCTTGAGAAATGTAACCATCATAATACTGCTGGGCAGAGTATATATGACTTGCAATAGGTACAGTAGGATAACAACTCCACGCCTTACCTTGCTCCTCGATAAAACCACTTACTATTTCTAATGTCTTTTCTACTACTGGCAAACCTTCTTTAGGTGGCATATTATTAACACGAGCTTGAACAACGCGTATGTGAGCACCCAAGGCGTTAACATCTTTAGTATCTATTGCTCCTTTTACTAATTCTGCAATATGACCCAGATCAAAAACTGCATTCTCAGGAATAATATCAAATGAATCTGAATCCACCTCTGCTTGTAGATCTAGAACGAATGACTTCGGACCTTCACCAATATTTTTAACTAGGGACTCAATAATTGCGTTATCAGTATCTTCAAAATGCCTATTTATGTCATCTACCAAACTTTTGCCATCAACTTTGTAATTCTCTAATTGTTCAGGAATGGCAGGTGTTACTTTGCCGTTTTCATACTCTACCTTACTATCTCGAAACTTAAGGGTGAACTCTAAAATAGCATCAACCCTGCATATTTCTTTACCCAGTTGCTTAACAGGCATATTTGGACAATATTTAACGTTTAAAGAATCCTGATCACTACAGACAATCTCTATATGTCTATCATTAGCATCAGGCAATTGCAAATCGTGTCCCAAAAATATAGGAGAGAGCTGCATTAACAAAGAGCCATCATAACCAGCCTGATTGCAACTAGTAATTAATTCTTCTAATAGATTATCATTTGGAATTTCTGCTTTAGCATGTTCAAACATTTTTGTAAAAACATGTTTTGCGATTTGGCGTTGGTCATTTTGATTACATTTATCACGAAGCTGGCTAACGAAATTCTTGTCTATAACTTGACCATTAATTACAAAATCCACCCTGGGTAGATCTTTGTAAGCTTGCTTGCCAGAATTTGCATTCCTATTATTCTCACTTGCCTTTACTTGACTTATCAGAGATTGTGTTAGCTGAAACTTTAACATATTTGCTCCATTAGAGGGCGTATCTTCAGTGTCAGAATTATCAACGCTAACTTCTTCTTGACTTTCATTACCTGAATCTACAGAGTAGCGATGCTCCTTAATTTCTTCTCGCCCTAAAATTTCAAACTCCTCTTCAGTGCCTGAATCTCTAGAATGGTGCCGCTCACTTTCTCCTGCAGTATCTACTGCTGGCGGCATGAGCCCACCAAGTAAATTCCAACCACCCATGATTTACCCCCTGACCATTAGCTAAGTTAATTATAGCATTAAACAGAAATTTTGCCAAGCAAATTATTGAGTCTTTTAGCAAACAGACTTACGTCTTCCATCTCTTCACCTTCCACTATACAAGCTTGATAGAACAATAAGTAAATCATATCTCCAAGTGTTGGATTTTCACCATTTTCAGCGTGAGATTCCATTATGTTTCTTATCAAAGGATGCTTAATGTTAATTTCAAGTACTTTTGGCGTGCGGTAATTTAGCTGCTTCTGTTCACGTAAAAAACGCTCCATACGAAGATCCATAGTTCCTTCATCAACTGCTAGACACACAGGACTGTCGGTTAATTTCTTAGAGATCTTTACACTTTTTACTAAGCTTCCAAGAACCTTGGTGAAGTATTCGAGTATAGAATCCGTGTTTTCTTCGCTTTTGTTTTCATCTGATTTATTTTCTTCATCTTTCTTACCTTCTTCTGAAGAGAATTTTTCCAAATCAACATCAGCACGGGTCACGGACTTAAATTTTTGATCTTTATATTCATGAATCACGCTAGTCCAGAAATCATCAACTGGATCAATAAATAGAAGCACTTCCAATCCTTTGCTGACGAATCCTTCAAGTTGTGGACTGTTTTTTACTGAATCGAGACTATTTCCTGTGAGATAGTAGATATGTTCCTGTTCAGGCTTCATTCTGCTTATATAATCATCAATACTAACTAGCTTATCATCACTGGTGCTATGAAATCTGCAAATGGAAAGCAATGCTTCTCTTTCATCAGTTGGCATAGCTTCGCAAAGACCTTCTTTTAACACTGCACCAAAATTGGTCCAGAATTTCGTGTAGTCCTCTAAATTCTCTTTTGCTTTTTTACCGAGCTCTGATATTACACGCTTGGTTAAAGATTTCCTAATCTGCTCAACAACGCGATTATTCTGCAGTGTTTCTCTGCTGATGTTAAGAGGCAAATCTGGTGAATCAACCACACCTTTCAAGAAACGCAGGTATTGTGGTATAATTTGTACATTATCTTCAGTAATAAATACTTTATTGACATATAACTTTACAGAGCAGCGTCTATCTGGATGAAACAAATCATAAGGCTTGATAGAAGGAACATAAAGCAAATTCGTATATTCTATTGCACCTTCATTTTTATTATGCAATATCATCCAAGGCTCACCGCCTACATGCGCAACACCGCGGAAGAAGTCGTTGTGCTCTTCTTGAGTAACGTCATTTTTTGGCTTAGTCCAAATTGCAGCTTTGCTGTTTAATTTTTCACTTTTTCCCTCTTCATTTACAAACTCAACGGGAAAATTTATGTGGTCAGAGTAAGTAGTAACAATGTTTTCAATACGGAATTTGTCTAAAAATTCGCTTTCTTCAGGACGCATGATGAGCGTAATTTTTGTGCCACGAGAGATTTGACCATCTAATTTGCTGATTGAATACTCTCCATCTCCTTTAGATTTCCACACCCAAGACTCTTCTTCTCCGGCTTTCCTTGATTCTACTATAACTTCTGAAGCAACCATGAAGCTTGAATAAAAACCAACACCAAACTTTCCAATCAGCTCTACAGCTTGGCTCGAATCTTTATTATTCTTAATTGCATCCAAGAATTTTTGCGTACCAGAACTTGCAATCGTGCCAAGATTATCTATTAAATCTTGCCTGTTCATGCCAATTCCATTGTCGGTTATATACAGCTCATTCTTATCTTTACTGGAGCTAATAGTAATCTTCAACTCATCACTTGAATCTAATAAACCAGCATTTAATTGTGATTCATAGCGCAATTTATCACATGCATCTGATGCATTTGATATTAACTCACGCAAGAAAATATCCTTATTGGTATAAAGTGAATGAATTACTATATTTAGTACTTTGCCTACTTCAGCGTCAAATTTTAAACTTTCAGTTTCTTGTATGTTGTGCATTTTGAGCTCCATTATTAGCCTGCTATTCTAATAATTTAAGTATTGCACAGCGATCTTTCAAGGTCATATATGCTAAAATTTATGTGAGCCAATTTGTCATGAAAGCTGAAATGATAAGAAGAAGGTTCTGTTCTACAATTCTCTTTATTCTTAGAATAAGATATCTCTTATTTGCTTCAAAGATTTGTGAGTCTTTGATTCTTTTTCTTTAAAAGTAGTCTCAAGAGAAGTTTTAAGCTTTTCCCATTCTTCCTGACCGTTTAGAATCAAAGCGCTCTCAATCTTCTCCAGTGCTTTCTGAGGTGATGAATATAATTCCTCATACAAATTAGTGTTTACTGACTGTAGTATTACTAAAAATGTAAATAAATTCGGATCAATTTTCGCATAACATAGCTTTATTTTCTTTACGCAGTATTCTATTGCCTGCAATGATAATGAGAAGCTTTCTGCATAAAATATAAAGCTATCTATAATTAAGCTCTTTGATTTTTTCGGCAATTCAATATTTTGAAACAGCTTTCTTGTAAATTTCTCTATTGGCTGTTTTGGCAAATGCAAAGAGAGATCAGTAAAAGATTTTAGGCTGAAATTTGGTCCAAGTATTGTGCTGATTGCTCTTTGTACGTTACTTTTATCTTGACTAACAGAGATAATGAAAACCAGTCCCTCAACATCAAGCATGTACTTTATGGATTCTAAGAAATCGACAATGAATTTAGGACGGCATATATCAAGATTATCGACCATTATATAAATGTTTTTACCTTTTCTGATTTTGTTAACCACATCTGCTAGTTGTATTTTAAAATCTCTAATGTTCTCTTTTCTCCTTTGGAGAAGATTTAATTCACCCAAGACAAAACCTATGTCTTTCTTATCAGCCTCTTTTGCAGCATCGAGAAATACTGAAAGCATAGCGAGTGGAGATTTACTGATTAGCTTTCCTAATGTATTGAGAGAAAATAGTTCTTGGTTTATGTTTTTAAATTGCTGTATAACACTTCTCTTTACTTCATAAGAGGCAAATAGATCCTCAAATAGGAAATGTAAAAAAGAAGGCATTGGTTGATCTAGCGCATTAATATCCCATGCGCTGTAATAAGCTGCAATTTCATTTTGCTGCCCTAGATCCTTTACCCACTCTTTCAAGAAAAATGTCTTACCCCATTGATCATATCCTTCTAGAGATACAATAGAAAAAGACTGATCGATTGTCTTAATTATAGTACTAAATTTACTTGCAACTTGTTTATAGCCTAAGCAATCATTCTCCCAAGTTGTTACCTTAGGCAATTGCTCCTCTTCTTTTTTTTTTAATGTTATTAGCGATATAAGTTTTTTTAAGCACATACCTTACTTTATATTTAACTCATACTCTTGTCTTGACGTAAGCGCTATCTTCAGCGTCCCTTCATCTAGGTAGTCAATTTCTCCACCTATCGGTATACCACAAGCAAGGCGCGATATTTTTACATTCGAATTCTTTAGCAATTCAATTATATATTGCGCAGTAACTTGGCCCTCTAATGTTGGGTTGATTGCAATGATGACCTCTTCAATTTTAAATTCTGTAACTCTTTTAGGAATGTTATCAAGATTCAGTTCTTTTGGACCTATGCCATTTATTGCTGATAGCCTTCCACCCAAAACATGATACATACCTGAATATATATTCCCTTTTTCAAATGCCCATAGATCACCCAACTCTTCTACTACACACATTAACTTGGTGTCACGCTTTGGGTTAGTACAAATAGAACACGGCGATTTAATATCTAGGTTTCCACAAATTTTGCACTCTATTATAAGATCTGCTAGCTCTCTAATCAAAGATGCAAGTGGTAGCATGACTCTCTCTTTGTTCTGGAGCAAATGTATAACTAACCTCCGTGATGATGATGGCCCTAAACTTGGCAATTTAGAAAAAGCATGAACTAAATTCCTTATATTAATGTTCATTTAGTAAATTCAAGATAGTTCAAAAATGATAACATCAAACCTTTCGTAAAGAAAGTAGTAAGTCTTTATCTTGATTAGCTATAGAAAAATTTTTCCACTTTTCTCAGAAATTGTCTTGAAAAAAGTAATGTAATCACAATCTACTGTAACTTAAGTCTGACTCAGGTGTAACTGAAATTATCTCATACATTTGCGTAGTTACTCCAGTACCTCTTTTTTGAAAGTGACGCAATTTATTTTTCAACATGTTTCTTTCTTCTACATAATTGTCTGATTCTTTATTCAAACTAGAATTTTTTTCTTCATACTTGGAAAGTATTGTATCTATCAAATAATTAAAAAATAATATTAGACCTGTAGTGTTGGAGAGCAATGCAAGAGAATAATATAACATATCTTCACTCACTTCTTCATTTATTATGTCATGAGAATTTCTATACATTCTAAAACAAGAGCCGAAGGCTGCTAAGCATACGCAAGTAAGTTTTGTTTTGTTTAGGACGCACTTAATTCGCGCTAGTTTTTTATTATTATCTTCTGATTTTATACGCAACTCACTAATTTTACTACTATAGTGCTTAATAAACAATTCTATTGCCTCTTGGTTATTAGTATAATTATATGCTTTGTAAGATTCCTTATCTATGAGTTCAGTATCTATATCCTTTGATTTGAGAAGCTCTTTGATTGCTTCATTTTTGTTAAGAAGCACAGCTTCGTGTAGAGGTGTGTACTCACTTTCAACATCTTTTCTTCTGTTAATATTTTTATCAGTTAAGTAGTTAAAAAGAGCTGAAATGCATTCTGAATTATTACCTTCAATAGTCAGAGTAATTACGTCTTTTCCGTCTTTGTTCTTAGTATTAATAACTTTGAAAAGCGGCTTTTCATTCTCTTGCTTATGTTCAAAATATTTGTGCTTGTAAAACTCATTCGCACGGTATGGCTCCTTAAGAATACACAAAAGCTTTTTTACAAAATCAGCATGATTTTTTTTAATAGCCACATGTAAAGGTGTGTCCTGATTTTTTTCATCTTGCAACAATAATGCATCATACAAACAACCCTCTTTATATAAAAAATTAATCTCTTGATCAAAAGAGATATCTTCTTCTCCTTCAAAGATATTTAGTAGCCGTGACCCTATACTTTCTGTAGTACTGTAATCAATTGCAGAGCTACGTTGCACTTTAGATTGATAAAGGGTTACGTTCATACTATTCCTACCTTTAAACAACCCAGCTATACCTGATTCACTCTGAGCAGCACAAGGCGTTTTATCTTGAATGTGAATCTCAACATTTTCATTAGAAAAAAATTCTAAAACATGCGAGCTGCCTCTTCTACTGGAAAAAGGTGCCTCATTCTTTTTATCTTTAGCTTTAACACTATTCTCTAGCTTTGCATTCGAAGCACTTAGAGGATTAGCTAAATAATCAAGATCTGTAGCATTTTTAGACTCAAAGTCTTCTGCTTGAAAATTTGCTGCAGCGTTTATTTCACCTTTCATATTTCTTTTTTTACAGAAGTTGCATTTCAGGTAGGGTATCTCATCTTTAAAATTTTTCAACTCTATTTAAATTTTTTTAAAATAGTTTTTGATAAAAATATTTATGACACTAATTTTTGTGTTAAATTTTTAGAAGATTTTATAGCTAAAAATTGTATCCGTTCAGATGCATGGCTAATGTGCACATATTGAAACCAGTGCTTTCTTTCTTGTCATCCCAGCTACCAGAATGATGTCATCCCAGTCTGGGATCCAGTTAAATTTATGAGTATAAAAGTAATCAACGTTTCTGATGATTATGAAAAACCAGTGTCAAGCACTGGCATGACACCATCTGCTACTCGTTCCACTTCATCTTCCTAAAGCCCTTCCTTCCCTGTCATGCCAGTGCCAAATGACACCATTTGTTCTTATGTTTTTGTCTATTTTATTTTACCACTCTGCTGAACGGATACAAAAAATTACTTCCGCATATTTTAAATTCGATTATAATGACAATTAGAGATATTTATTGAGCTCAAAAATCTATCTCCGTCTGCAGACTTTTTTATTAAACTCATTAAAAAATGTAGCGTATCCTCTTCAGAGCATATCTGTCGTATGTGCACTGCATTTTTTCTAATCTTTTTTTTATACAGGGGGATCTTATGTCCAGAATTCCAGATACTTGACCTTTAATTTAGCTAATAAAAACCAACTGGTACCTGCGGTTTTTATAGCTACGTTTTCTTAAACAAGTTTAAATGAATGTTAAAAAACTCACAGTTATTATTCGTATAGCATTGCTTCATTTGTGTAAGCCTTTTCATGCTCGACAGAAGAGAGTTGAGAATTAACAGCTTTTTCTATCGATTTAGCCTGTTTATAGTCCTGACTTAAGAAATACATAGCTAGTCCAATTGCTATTCCAGCAATGAGAGCAGATACTGCGAGTGCGAATAATATAATAGTCATTGAAGGTACTAAAGCACCACTAAAACCCAGTCCAAAACCAAGAAAAACGCCAGATATAATACCACATAAAATATTATATCTAGCACTTTCTTTTTTCGATTGAGCTTGGTCTTTCATGCATTCAATGAGTACTGCTCTTGTGTTTCCTTGAGCTAAATCTAATGGTATTTTGTCTTCTTTGTTCCTTATCAAAGGATTTGCACCATATTTCAAAAGGGCTTCTATTGCATCAGTGTTATTACTTATAACAGCTTGGTGTAATAATGTATTTCCACTTTGATCTTGAAAATTGATCAATCTGTAGAAATTCTCAAGAGTAATATAGTCATGCACTGCTTCATCTAGAATATTCATTACGTTTTGAAATAACAATATCTCCTCTTTCTTAGACCTTGCACTATAGTGTTTAATACAGTGGTGCAAAATAAGGTATATTTGCACTGCTTGTTCATTGATAAAATCTCTTTTTATAGAGATTACATTTACAATAGCTGCTGAGAATAACTCTTTCTCAATCACAATTTTTCTATCATCAGTAAGATAGTCTTTCAACTTTTGAATTTTTTTTTCAAGACTCTCGTGTCGATTACAAATAATCATAATTAAATCATTCATACCATCTCCTTATTCTAATTATACTAATAATATAATAAATTCTAATAAAAGTCAAATTTTTAATTAAAAAGTTAATACATTAATTCTGTGAATGTCAAATAAATTCCGTAATTTTGTTAAAAAAAACTCACGGGATCAACATCTATTGTTACTGCAATGTTTGAACTTAAGTTATAGTTATTTTTAATCCAATGTTTCAGCTTTTTCTTTATGAATAGATTATGGTTATTGTGTATTTTCAGTAACACTCTATAACGATATTTATTGTTTAAAAAATTTATTGCTGCTGGTGATGGGCCAAAAATTTCAAATTCTTTCAGTGTTAAGTGCTGAAAGGTAGTTGAACATTGATTATGCAAAAAGCTTATTATCTCACTTGCTGCTTTCTGCGTTGCAAATTGATCCTTACCGCAAACTATAAGCGCTATTAATCTACTAAATGGTGGCATTTTAACTTTGCGTCTTGACTCAAGTTCAACTTCATAAAACAAATCCCTTTTTTGCTGCTGCAATGCTTTTATTATCAAACTTTCAGGATTATTAGTTTGCACTATTACCGTTCCTTTTTCATTGAATCTTCCCGACCTTCCTGCAACTTGATGCAATAATTGATATGTCTTTTCTGCTGCCCTAAGGTCAGAATTTTCAAGGCCTAAATCTGCATTTATCACTCCAACTAAAGTTAATTTAGGGAAATTATGCCCTTTAGCAATCACTTGTGTACCGATTATAATATTCACTTCTTCCTTGAGCACTGAGTCAATTACGCTACCAAGCGACTTCTGATCGCTGCTTATAATCGCAGTTTTTGCATTTGGTATTAATTTCACTATTTCTTCAACTAACCTTTCGATTCCCACACCATAAAGAAGCAATGACTGCTCACTTTGACAATTGGAGCATTTTTCTGGAAGTTTTGATTGATAAGAACAATGATGACACAAAAGGACGTTCTTTTTCTTATGGTAGGTAAGCCATACAGTGCAATTTGAGCAGGAAATTTTGTATCCACACTTTTTACAAACCGCAAGTTGTGCATACCCCCGGCGGTTTAGAAAGAGCATAACTTGCTGTTTTTTCTCTATGGTTTGTTTTATCCCTTCGAAAAGCTCATTGGAAATCCATTGTTTATTATTCACTACTTTAATAAGCGGTAATTCCGCACCACCGAATCGCTTAGTTAGCTTCACATGATTATAATTCCCGCTTTTAACATGGTAAATTGTTTCAAGTAGCGGAGTAGCTGATGACAAAATAATCGGAATATTTTCGAGTTTGGCTAAGATTATTGCCATATCTCGAGCATTATATATAATTCCTTGTTCCTGTTTAAAGGATGAGTCATGCTCTTCATCAACGATGATCAATTTTAGGTTCTTATAAGGCAAAAAAAGTGCTGACCTTGCCCCAATAATGATCTGCGCACTTCCATTTGCTATATTAAGCCAATTATTTCGGCGAGCTTTGGGAGTAAGTCCCGAGTGCCACTCAGCTATATTGCCAGATGTCTGACTGCGAACACGATTTACCAATTGTGAAGTTAGAACAATTTCTGGCAGAAGGATCAGTACTTGTGCATTACCTCCTTCTGTTGTTATTCCAGTGTGTAACCTTTTGGTGTTTGAACATTTGCAGGTAGTTTTAGTAGTAGATGATGTCATGCAAGTAGCTGACACTGGAATCCAGTTCTTATTATGCAACCACCAGGCGTACTTATTTAAAGTTAGGACCTGTGCATTACCTTCTTTTGGTGTCATTCCAGTGCTTGACACTGGAATCCAGTCTTTATCGTACAACTGCTTAGTGTACTGATTTGAAATTAAGTTTTCTGGATCCCAGTGTCGGGGCACTGGCTTTTTGGTAAAAATTACTCTTATATTGTAACATTCGTCTAGTTGTGTATTGAACGCTGGAATATTCTTAATTAACTGTGCAATCACAGAGAGATAAACTTCCGTTTTTCCAGACCCGGTTTCACCGTCAAGTAAAGTCACTGAATACTCACTTAAATTGCTTATTATTTTATCGCAAGCTACCTGCTGCTCAGGGCTTAACTGGTAACTTATCTCGCTTATTTCCTGCTTTTGCTTAGTGCAAACTAACTTATCTATTTGATTTACCTTTAACACTCCTCCCATTATCACTTTGGCAAGCATACCAATAGGTATTACATTATATTGTGCAACCCACTCTGCAAATTCGATCAGTTTTGGTCTGATGCTCGGTAAATCACTCTTTTGTTCAATGCATTTTAATTCTCGATCACTTTTGTCACTATACTTCCAAACTATTCCAATCAAGTGCTTTCTACCAAACGGCACTACTACGTAATCTCCAATTGAAACCTCAATATTTTTCTCAACTGCATATGAAAATAGCTGATCAATTGGAAGTGGTAGTAATACATCAACTGCTTTCTTCATAGTACCTTAAGTTTAGCATCATTTTGAAGATATTTGTTTTGGTTTTTGTGAGCTGATTGGTTAAAATATTATTTTAAATATTGGATAAGGGTATGATAGAGGCGCTTGTGAGGCTTAAAGAAAGATTAGTTATTTTCAACAAACTAAGAAGCTCTGGTGAATATGAAAGTGAGTTGATTGAGCATGAAAAAAGATTTGATAATGAAATAAATGAAAAATACAAGATAAATACTAAAAATTTTTGCTCAGATGGTAAACTTTGTGCACATGGTACCAACGGTTTTGCGCTGTTTCTGGCATTTGCACTGACAAACGGTAAGCTGTTGCCGAAAAATGGTAGAAAAAAAGCAGGATTAATCACCACAACTGGTGAAGTTTTAACTGATAATAAGCGTATTAAACGCATTATGGGTCCATCATTAGAGGATTTATTTGACGAAAATTTTGTGTCGGCTGTTGCGCTAGACAGAGAACCTGAACGTGCATTGAATCTTGCGCATAGATATGCACACAAGTCATCTTCAGAATTTTTTGATAATAGTAATAGTTTTTTGAATAAGCTAATTAAAAAATTTTCCAAGCTCCTCCGGGGTAAGGAATTTAAGAAGGTTGAATTGACAGAGATTGACTTAAAAGAGATAGGAGATGCACATGAAAAATTGTCTAGAATACCAGTAGTTGCTTTTGGCTATGGAGTGGGTAGAAATACAACTTGTCTAGAAAAATTAGGCGCAAATTCTATAGAAGTGCAATATGAGCAAATAAATGTTTGTTACATAATGACGCCAAAAGAGAATATAGAACTTCTTCAAAATTTGATTAGCAAAACGACTAATAATAAAGCACAAGTGTCTTTTATCTCTGATGAAGAAGTGGAATGCAATACAAAAGATAAAGTATTATCGTTAATAAACGATTCCACAGATTTATATAATAGTAAGAACCCAACTAATACCTCATTCAGGAAAGGAGTTGTTATCAAAAAGGAACTACCATGCAAGTGGCATAGGGTAAATAACAAGAGTGGTAAAAACAAGCTTTCATCGAAAGCAATTGAGGTAGAGTATTTTATACCTGCACATATTACCAAAATTTCTACACAACAAAAGCAATCTTTAGAAACTTCTTCGAGAGGATGGACAATAGGCTTAGCATTATTGTTTGGTGCTGTAGGAGCTACATTAGTTGCAATAGGAATTATACCTGAAATCGCTGCTATTGGAATAATTGCAACTGTTGTGTTATTAGGAATTGCGAGTGCAGCATTAGGTGGCGTAGTAGGGTATCTTACAGATATAACAGTAAATAACTTTCATAGCGAAGCTACTATGAAAGTTGCATAGCTCATCTCATTCAAATAAAACATACTTTTTCTAGATTTCAGCGTTATATGCTGAAATCATAGGTTGTAATCTAAGCAGAGTTAACACATTTTTCATAGTACACAATTTATAATCATAAATATTGGAAATGTGAGGAAATTCTGTATGTTTAGCGATAAAATAGTCCTAGACTTTGAAGTAGAAAAAGGTGACCGAATAGATCGGTGTTACTTTTCTACACGCATCAAACTTACAGATAAGAGCAAAAATCTTTTGCGTGAAAAGCTCGATAAACTTAACAATTTAGATGATTACTTTAATCTTAATTCTGAAAATTTTTACATTTATTACAATAAATATTTTGGGCACTATGGTAGAGATGAGCTATATGTCAGAGATAATAATGGTAGATATTTAGCTACTAAACTTCCACTTGATCAGAGCGGATTTTCCATAGAGTTATCATTCGACGAGGTGAATTATGGCTTTTATCCTCTGTATGCAATCTATAACCCCACTCAATATGACAAAAAGCAGGAAAAGAGCTTTGAAGATAATGGTGAATTGCAGCCGCTTGTATCAAGTGTATTGGATTACTTTCTAAATGGCTTAACCATTCAAGATATGTTTTTGCAAATACAAAATGAGCTTGTTGAAAAAGAAACAAAATTAGAAGAAGACAGAAGAAAAGCAGAGAAAGAATTAAATCAAAAGAATGAAAAGTTAAGAGAACTCATAGAAAATGATGAGATTAAAGTACTTAAAGTAATAAAAGGCCATAGTATTGGGAATGAACGTTCAGCGGCAACTTTGCAGCTTGATGGTGATCTTGATGCAAGTAAATACTACATAGCAGAGTATGAAGGCAATGAATACTTACATTGCACGAGCTCTGGTTATGACATACTGCTTGATCAGAGCGATTTATTTTTTGTTCTGAATAGCAGCTCTTATCTTGAACTTGAAAGCGGTTTCTACTCAATCCCTGAATTTGATTCTAGAAGCTATGCTAAATATCTCAATACTAAGAATCTGCTTTTCAGCGATATCTCAGCGGTTATGCAAAAACAAGGTAAAGGCTAGTTAACGCATTTTTCTCAAGACTTATTTATAGTGAAAATTTTTAAGAGGTGAATATGAAATTTAAAATAAATTCTGGATATGATAAATCACAAACGTTGATTAAAAAATTATTTCCAAATAAAGAAAGTATAGTAATAAACGATCAGCTTACGATAGAAGTAAAATATGGTGGATTAGCTAGTTATACCCCTGAGTATATAAAACAAACTGTAGAAGATGCTTACGGGGCTTGGTCTGAAAATTTTTATTCACAAAAAAGTAGTCATGCTGGTCCGGTAAAATTGCAGCTTTATGTGCTGAAAAATTACGATGATTACAAAGCTCACATCAAGGAACTTTCAGGTGGTAAGGACCATAGAGAATTATGGGGTGGTGGAACAGTAAGAGCGAATGAAGCTGACGGCACGATAGCAAAGACTTTCATTGTTGGAGATGTAAATGGCTTACTTTGTGCAAAATCTAAAATTTTAATGGAAAAAATGAGCGATGCATTTCTTGAGTACGCCACTGGCGACCTCGATGCAGTCCCTGAAGTTTTACGTACCGGTATGAAGCTTTTCATGTGGAGCTATGATGCAGCTAAAAAGGAAAGCACTCGCGATATGCACTACACAAAAGAAGCATATAATAAAATGCAAGAATCTGGATATGATACGCCGTATAAAATAGCAAGTATGTCTAACGACTATAGAATGTCAGATTGCTTGGTAACATTCCTACAAGAAAAACATCCTCAATTCATAAAGCAATTGCTTACTGAGATGTCCTTCAATAGAGTACAAGCGATATCAAAATTCAAGCATCTTTTGAATAACTCAGAAGTTGAAAAAGAATTTAAGCAGTGGATGGATGTAAAAAGTGGCAATAAAATTGTGGCAGATCTTGTACCGGATAATGAGATTATTACTTACAGCGAACACAAGCTTCAAATAAATGTAAAATATGATAATAAAGAACTAAGTCAGGAAAAAATAAGTGACATAAAAAGCACCATCGAGAATAGTATAAAAGACTTTGATTCGGCATTTGGCATTAATAATTCTCAGCCTTGGCACAATATACCAAATAAAGTTAACGTTTTCGTGTTTAACACAAAAAGTGACTACGAAAATTATCTAAAGGAGTTGAACGTTAACTATAAAGGCAATTCTGGCTTGACAGTTCAAGGGCGTGGCTCAGAAATTCATGTTTATTTTTATCTACAAGACCAATTTGATGACTCGTGTAAAACTTTGAAACACGAATTGGGACACGCCTTCACTATCATTAATTCCTATTATGGTACAGGTGATGTTTTATCTAAGGCCATGCATGAAGGGGTTGCTAACTATATGGCAAGTTTGGAAGAGGGTAAGCATGTCAATGATCATGGAGATAAAGAGGCCTTGATTGCAATAAGAAATAAAGATCTCAAACCAGATGAGATATTGCGCAATAATATTAGCAATAACAAAGGAGAACATTATCATTCAGATGCTGAACAAGTAATCAAATTTCTTGAAGATAAACACCCAGATATGATTGATAATTTGCTGAAAAACCTTTCTAAATCTGATGCAAATAGGTCTCAAGGTAATAAATTATTTGAAGATTTTTTAGCTGAGCTAAAAGGTTATACTCAGGAATTTAAACAGTGGGTCAAAGCTGAGCTGAGTGGTGAACAACATATGGAATATAATGTTATTGAATCTAATAGTGTTGAAAGTTCAACAAGCCAAGAAAGTGCAGGCAAGGGTGTATATGGTTACAGTTCAGTACACCATGTAAGTAGTGATAAAACCAAGATAGAAAGTATTAGTAGAGAAGATTCTATGCAACCTGCTAAAAAAGCGAGTGCAGACGAACAAGGAAAAGCTGTTACAACAAAAGTTGTGAAGTATAATAAACAGCCTTTCTTAAAGGTGAATATTGATGACAATAATGTAGAAAACACTATAGGAAAAGTAAACGAGATAAATAAGGTAACAGGTGCGACGCATTTACATTCTGCTGCTTCATTGGGAGATTTAAGCAAAGTAGCAACGCTACTAAAACACAATTCATATATTGATACAAGAGATCATAATGGACAAACGCCACTACATTATGCCATTCAGTCAGGAAATACGGAAGTAGCAAAATATCTTATTGATCATGGAGCAAATCTTAATGTTCATGACAATTATTATCAGAAAACTAATACTAAATATGTGTATTATAAGACACCTTTACACTATGCTATTGAGTCTGGAAATATAGAGATAGCTAAATACTTAATAGATCGTGGTGCAAATCCTAATATTCAAGATGCTTATTCCAAAACGCCATTATACAGTGCTATTTATTCAGGTAATACAGAAATAGTGAAGTATCTATTAGATCATAATGCAGATCCTAATAGTAAAAGTTATTATACTTTTCCGTTACTTGCTGCTATTAAGCTAGGGAATGCGGAAATAGTTAAGAGTTTAATTGAGCATGGCGCAGATCTTGGTATCAAGAACACGTCAGCTCAAACACTGCTGCACTATGCAATTGAGCTAAAACATACGGAAATTGCTAAATACTTAATAGATCGTGGTATAGATGTTGATACCCGTGATATTAGCTCTGGTAAATCTCCACTACATTTTGCCATGCACATGAAAAATATGGAAGTAGTTAAATATCTCATAGAGCACAATGCGGATATTGATATTCAGGATAGCTACGGCTTAACACCTTTGCATCTTGCTGTTGATCTTGGGAATAAGAAGATGATAGAGCAGTTAGTTGAAAAAGGTGCGAATATTAATGCTCAGGATAATGATGGTTGGACACCTTTAGTTCATGCAGTGAGGCATGGAAAGTTAGATACAATAGAATATCTAATAAAAAACAAAGCTGACGTTGACGTTGTAGGCAAAGATGGCAGGACACTTGTTGAACATGCTGAGTTATGGGCAGAAGAGAAAGGACTAGCAAGAGATGTAATAGATAGCAAAGGCGATAATGATTCTTATTATCGTGAGCTTTCAAAAGAAGCTGCAACTTGGGAAAAAGCTGGAAAGGATATGCTTAGCTATCTCAAAAAAATTACTATGCAAGAGAACAATATAGACCAAATGCCAGCAGATCAACCTGTAATTGAAGAAAGGAGTAAAAGATCGATAAGAGGAGACGAAGAGAAGCAAGAGGAAACAATTGTTATAGATAATGTGAAACAACATCCTTTAAAAATCAAAGTGGGTGAGGCTATTGGAGATGGTAAATATAAGGCGGTGCTGCAAGCTCAAGGTCAAGACATAGATAATTTTTATCAAAACTTAAGTAGTCAGTATACTGCTGGGAAATACAATTATAATCAAATGATAGCTCTGTATAATAAAGTTTATGTGCAAGATTCCAATCTTGATGGAAAGCCGATCACTCTTTCTGGAGCTTATGTTACAAATGATCATCTATTTATTAAAAATCAAGATTTTGGAATTTTGAATGATTTTAATGAGATGTTCTATAAAAGTGATGGGTTTATGTAACATAAAAAGTGGATGAGAATTAATTGATATAGGAAATTAGGGTTTTTGCATGATCTTCTATCATCCCAATCAGAAAGGTGTCATCCCAGTGCTCCGACACTGGGATCCAGTTTTTCATATAATCTCATCACAAACGTTTATTTTCATTTAAGACCAATACCCAATTTAGAATCAAAATTCCTGGATTCCAGTGTCAAGCACTGACCATCCACTATGTAATTTACTTTTTTATATAATAAATATTATTAATTTATCAAAATGTTAATTGATAAGTAGTGTAATTTATACTATTATTAAGATATAGTTAATATCTTAATAATTAATATGCCAAAATATGTTAATCGCATTGCTCAATCTATTGTATTAAAAGTCTATACTGACAAGAAAAACGCTAAAATTAGAGTGTTTTCTAAAACTAAAGATGGAGAAGTTGAAGAAACACTTTCAAAACAGCAAATTGTAGAATTTTTAAACCTATTAACTAATATAAGGAATCAAGGAAATAAAGAACTTGCTATCAGTAAAAATGTAGAACGTGGTATCGTTGAAGATATAGAAGGTATACGTAGAGAAAATGGTAGATATGTATACAAAGCACTGGATTTATCAGCTGAAGGACAATATAATAAATTATTTGAAAGTGAACAAGCTATTCAATTTAATTTAAATGATTGCATGTCAGATAGCATATCTGGAATTGGACAATTAAAAAGTAGATTTGAAGAAATTTTAGATTTTGATCCCGAAGAAGGGTTATGTCACTCACTAAATTACTTTATTACTTTTCTAAAATTAGAGAACAGGCAAGATTTTGTTCAATTCCTCGAGTCTGATAATATTATATCTCAACAAGATTTTATGGATTATATTGATGGAAGAAAAGAACAAACGATTAAGTTATTAATGATGCAGTTTTTATCACAATTCTTACCTATTTTTCATATTCAGAGCATTGAAAGGCGAGAAGGAGATCCATTTTATGATGAGACAATATATGAACAAGCGTGTAACGATTTATCTTCAACAGAGTTATGGGTCTATACTAATCAAGAGCAATTCAACCGTACTTTAAATGATATGGAGATAGAATGCTACTTAGAATTTAATTTTTATTGTTATGCTTGCAATAACAATAAAAGTGATAATGAAGATGATGAGAATATCGCACACTCTATGTTGGTGTATAAAGCAGAGAATGATAAATATATATTTTTTGACTCTAATAAAGGAGCGGTTGGTTTTTGTCCTAGCACAGGAATTGCCAATTTTACATTAGAGGAAGTTTGTAGGACAATGGAACTTGCTGTAAATTGTTATTCATATAATATGTATATTGAAAATTCTCCAGATCATTGTGAGATTTACGTTACGCTTAGAAATGCAACACTGATGTTAAAGAAAGCTGAAAAGCTTTATGAAACAACAGAAAGAACAAATTCAAAAATAATTGATATATCAGTTGATAAAGGCATTAATAAATTGTTGTTAACACCTGCAAGTCTGTAAATGGACATAACTTGATCTTAAGGACTAGATTCCAGTATCAAGTACTGACCATCTACTATGTAATTTACTTTCAAAAATAAATGTTCCAGTAGTTTCATCTCCTGTCATCCCAGTGTTTCCTTCTCCTCTCATTCCAGTTTTTCATATAATCTCATCACAAACGTTTATTTTAATTTAAGACCAATACCTAATTTAGAATCAAAATTCCTGGATTCCAGACTGGAATGACATCGTCTACTATGCAAATTACCAAAATGTTCGTACAGCTGTGACTGGTTTGGGTTTTGTACAGCTATCCTGCAAACGCTATGTAAATAACAACTATACATTTATCTTCAAGATTATTTACCAAGTATAGACATCAGCTCATCCCATTCTCTTTTACCAATGCCACTTTCTTCTCTCGTAACATTTTCTCCTTTTATTAATCTGCGAATTATCTCAAGACCAGTTTTTGAAATGCAGGCTGATTTTAGCGAGTATTCAACAAAAGCATTATAGGCCAGCGGGACCCATTTCTTTACTATGTCCAACATAACTTCTGCATAGACTCTAATTTCATATTGGGCGTGCTTATCAGCTCTAAGTCTTAAAAAGTGAAGAAGGTTGTGTAAATCTATTTTCCAATAAAACTGAGTATAGTAATTAAGTGTTAGATTAGTTCGGGCAATTTCCCTTGCAAGGCCCTGTTCAATAAATTTCTCATAATGAGAATATACTAAATTAGAATCATTTATTAGAGAATCTATTATTTCTTTTGAAGTACTTGAGTCAAAAGCTTCACCGCTGCCTTGTTTATTATTATCAGATTGTTTTGCAACCTGTTCTGGTATATAAAATTCATTATCAAGTATCGAATACCTTCCGGAATATTCATTCACATTTGCAGTTCTGTGTCTTATCCACTGTCTTGCAATAAAAATTGGAAGTTTCACGTGAAACTTAATTTCACACATTTCAAATGGAGTTGTATGATGATGCCTCATCAAATATTTTATAAGCGCTTCATCTTGATTTATCTGTTTCGTTCCCTTTCCATAAGAAACTCGAGCAGCTTGAACTATAGCGCTATCAGAGCCCATATAATCAATCACTCGAACAAATCCATGATCTAATACCTTATGTTCCTCGTATAGAATGTCATCTATTTCTTTTACTGTAGCTCGCTTAGTTGTTTCATTCATAATATATCCTCAAGATGAAACGAAAATATCAGCCCCGCATGAATTGAGTTTTTCGTCCATCGCTTCATAGCCTCTCCATAAATGATGTGAGTTATTTATTGTAGTTTCTCCTTTAGCTACCAAAGAAGCGAGAATTAAAGCTGCTGTTGACCTTAAGTCATTAGCATGCAGATTAGCTCCAGATAGGCTCTTTGTTCCACTTATAGTAGCTTTACTTTTTTCGATGCTAATATTAGCACCTAATTTTCTTAGCTCATTTGCATGTGCAAATCTACTTTCAAAAACGTTCTCTTCAATGATTGATATTCCACCTGCAATTGACATAGCAGACATTAGTTGTGGTTGCATATCACTGGGAAAGTTGGGATATGGATTTGTTGCAACGTGAGCAGATTTAATAGAGCCATTTTTTCTAGAAATAATAATACCATCATCATGTAACTCAACTCTGGCTCCTATAGTCTTCAATTCATTTGCAATACATTCTATATCAGACAAACTTACTCCTTCTAACTTTAGCTCGCCGTCGGTAATGACAGCAGCCAAAGCATAAGTACCGGCCTCTATGCGATCTGGTATTATTTTATGCTCACACCCATTTAATGCTTCAACACCTTCTATTGTGATTTTTGTATTATTAACTTCAATATTGGCACCCATACTCTTCAGAAACTCTATTAAATCAAGAACTTCCGGCTCGATTGCAGCATTGTTTATTATTGTTACTCCCTCTGCAAGTGTTGCTGCCATTATTATATTTTCTGTTGCGCCAACACTCACTTTTTCAAATGTTATTTCTTTGCCTTGCAATTTCCCCTTTGTTGTTGCAGTTATATTACAGCTATCAATTTCAATTTTAGCTCCCATTGCTTCAAGTGCCTTAATATGAATGTCAACAGGACGTTTTCCAATATTACATCCACCAGGAAATACTGTTGAAACTCTACCAAATCTGCTGAGCATTGGACCTAGCATTAAAAAAGATGCTCGCAGTCTGCTTGCAATTTCATGTGATATTAAATAGTTATTGATATTGCTACAGTCAATTTCCAAAGTGTGATTTGCTTTATAGTCTTTATTGCATATAAAATTTACTTCTGCACCAAGACTCTTAAGCAGCTCAGACATCAAATGCACGTCAATTAAATCAGGTACGTTATGCAAAGTTATTGAAGAATTACTAAACAAGCTTGCCGCCATTATTGGCAAGACGGCATTCTTTGAACCATTAATCTTGATTTTTCCAATCAAGGGCTTATGGTTACTCCTTACTAATACTTTACGCATTTATTAAGCTAGACCTTATTGAATAAGTATAGTGAACCAGCAGTAAAAGGCAAATTGCAAACAATATCAAGTCAGATCTCTTTATATAGTACCATACACAACTGTTGTAATTTGCAAATTTTGGAGTAACAGGGGGTGTCATTCCAGTGCTCGACACTGGAATCCAGTTAAGTTGGTAAGCATAAAAGTAGTCATTTTATGTTAAAATACAACATTTTGATGATTATGTAAAGGCTGGATTCCAGTTTCAGCTACTCGAATGACATTTTCGTAGTCGATTCAAAATAGCATAATTAACTACACCTTTCCAAAGATGAGAGACGCGTTGGTACCACCAAAACCAAATGAATTAGAAAGCGCATATTGAATTTTATGCTCTTGAGCTTTAAGTGGTACAAAATTTAAATCACACCCTTCTGAAGGTTTGTGTAGGTTTAAAGTTGGTGGAACAATTCCATTATTTAATGCAAGGATACTAAATATTGCTTCAACACTTCCTGCGGCACCAAGTAAATGTCCTATAAAAGATTTAGTCGAGGAAACAGGTATTTTATAGGCATAGTCACCGAATAGTTGCTTCATTGCTATTACTTCTATTTTGTCTCCAAGTGGTGTCGATGTACCATGTGCATTGATATACCCAATTTGACTTGGGCTGATTTGTGCATTCTTTAGAGCAAATTCCATTGCCTTAAGTGCGCCTCTTCCTTCTGGATGAGGTGCTGTGATGTGGTGCGCATCTCCTGTGAGTCCATATCCAGTGAGTTCTGCATATATTTTTGCTTCCCTTTTTTTTGCATGTTCATATTCTTCCAGAACTAATATGCCTGCCCCTTCGCCCATAACAAATCCATCGCGTTCTTCGTCCCATGGCCTTGAGGCCTCTTCAGGCTTATCATTGAATTTAGTTGATAACGCCTTCATTGATGCAAAACCTGCAATTCCAATTCTACATAGCGCACTTTCTGCTCCGCCTGCAATCATAACATCGGCTTCATCAAGTTTTATAGCTCTTGCTGAGTTTATAATCGCATGCGCACCTGTTGCACATGCAGTGACCGCTGAGTCATTTGGACCTATAAATTCGTATTTAATAGAAACATGGCCAGATATTAAATTTATTAGACTTGAAGGAACAAAAAATGGACTGACACGCCTAGGTCCCTTTTCCTGCATGGTAATTACGTTTTCTTGAATTGATGGAAGACCACCTATACCAGAACCAACAGTTACACCAACTCTCTCTTTATTAATATTTTGATTTTCCAAAATCAGTGAATCGTCTACTGCCTGAATAGCGGCTGCAATGCCGTAATGAATAAAACGATCTGTCCTTTTTAGGTCTTTTTCAGAAATATAATCCAGCGGATTAAAATAATGCTCAATGTTATCGGATTGCACAGGCACCTGCCCTGCAACCTTACAAGCAAGATCAGAAGAATCAAACCTATCTGTATTGATTGCTTTGATGCCAGACTCACTTTTTATCAGCCTTGACCAAGTATTATTAACATCTGCTGCTAATGGAGTAATTAAGCCAACACCGGTAACTACTACTCTTCTGCCCATTTAATCTAGTTACTGGTTTTTTTTACTATATACTCGACTATTTGATTCATAGTTTCCATCTTTTGCGCATCCTCATCAGGAATCTCTATACCAAATTCTTCTTCGGCTGCCATGATGATCTCAACTGCATCTAAGCTATCTGCACCATGCTCTGAAAGCTTTGAAGAGCTGTCAAATTTCTCTACATCCTTACTAATATGCTCTAATATAATCTTTTTTACTTTTGTTTCTATGTCTTCTCTAGTACTTCTTGCCAATTCACTCATTTTTCACCAAAAAATAATCTATACCTTTGATGTTATAAGAAATTTTGATGTTTGCAATAGGTTTTGTGGTTATTATAAGGGTTTTAGATGAGATATGCTAGACGAA
Source organism: Wolbachia endosymbiont of Tribolium confusum (assembly GCF_020405475.1). Lineage (NCBI taxonomy): Bacteria > Pseudomonadati > Pseudomonadota > Alphaproteobacteria > Rickettsiales > Anaplasmataceae > Wolbachia > Wolbachia endosymbiont of Tribolium confusum. The sequence continues at coordinate 96,948 of NZ_JAIZNT010000005.1, forward strand.
ACAACAAAAAATTTGCTTGTTGTAGAAGTGAATAAGCTCTTACCTGAAAATAGCGAGAATAAACTTATATCAGCTATGCGTTATGTGCTTCTTGCTCCTGCAAAACATATACGTTCTTTTTTAGTTATAGCATCTTCGTCGATATTCAACATAAAGGTTGAAAAAGCAATAACAGCAGCAGCGGCAATTGAGTTTATTCATGCTTACTCCCTAATTCACGATGATCTACCATGCATGGATAACAGTGACACCCGTAGAGGCCAGCCAAGCTGCCACAAAAAATTTGGTGAAGCAACAGCAGTACTGGCCGGAGATGCATTACTTACCCTGGCTTTTGAGGTATTATCTTTGTTAAATTGTGAGATCATAAAAGTGCTCTCTCACGCAATAGGAATGAAGGGAATGGTGGGAGGGCAGATTTTAGATATAGATGCAGATTTTGACAAAATAAAGGAAATTCATTTGATGAAAACTGCAAAACTATTTGCAGCTTCATGTGAAATAGGGGCTATAATAGGAGGCGCTACAGACAGGCAGCGGAGAGCATTATATAACTATGGAATAAATCTAGGGCTTATTTTTCAAGCCAAGGATGATATCGAAGATTATGAGCAAGATAAAACAAACAATTTAATGTCCGTGCTTGGTAAAAATGAAATGGAAAACTATATAGATAGTCTCTTTAAACAGGCCTCAGATAATTTAAGTACGCTTTCAGGGAATACTAATGACTTATATGATTTATTGAATCAAGTAAAAAAAGATGGTTAGAAAAATTATATTACAAATGTTTATCTCTGTAGTAATGATTCTCACTTTAGCTTCTGCTTTTATAATTACGATTGTTTATATAAACAAAGATAAACCAGAGAAAAGGGAAAAGCTTTACGAAATAAATGCTACACATGGTGGTTTGACACAGATGATAGCAAGTTATTTGGTCAGGCCGATACTTGAATCAGCTCTTGATCGTTATATTGAAAAGCATGGGTTAGCAGAATATTTAGAAGAAGTAACACAGCAAAAAGAAGAAGAGATGATAAACTTTTATGAAATTACTGAAGGCAGTGGCAGTAAAGTTTTCTGTGGCCAAGAAGTTCTGCTACAAATGTACAAAGTCTCCAACAACCTAGCAACGCTACTTCCGACTGATGTCAATTTGAAAATAGGTCAGGATTACTTAAAAGAAGTGAGTTTAGGGGTAATAGGTATGAAAGAAGGTGGAGAGCGTGTAGTTACTATTGCTGCTGATGACAACAAAATGAGTTTTAACTCTTATTACATCAAACTGATTGAAGTAAAAGATAAATATCCCGATTCAGTAAATAACCTGATCATTTTTAATGACTTAATTAACAAAACTGGAAAACGAGTAAAATGTGGCGATGAGATATCAGTTCAATATAGCATAAAGAGACATAATGGTGAGTATATAATCAAAGATCAAATAGTGCAGTTTAAGGTTGGTGACAAAAAAACACCACTTGCTATAGAACTTGGAGTTGTGGGAATGAGAGCTGGTAATAAAAGAACAGTTCTTTCTCCACCTGACCTTTTAACTGATGTATTAACAAAAGACATAGATTTTGATATTGCAATAATTGATTTAAGCTTGAATTCTACTATTGAAAAATAGCTTAAAGAATATGTATCCGTTCAGATGCACGGCTAATGCTGAAACCAATGCTTTCTTTCTTGTCATCCCAGTGCTTGACACTGGGATCTAGGAATTCTGATCATGTATACAAAACGTTGTCATTCAAGTAGTTGACACTGTAACCCATTATACTCCGTAAATTTAACTGGATGCCAGTGTCTGGGCACTGGCATGACACCCATTTCTTTCTAGTTTGTCAATTCAAGTAGCCTCTTTAGTATCATCTACTTTCATAACACCATTTATTCCTATAGTTGTCTTTTCTCATCTACCTCATTTTGCTACTCTGCTGAACAGATACGGGAATATAGCTATAGAGTAAGAAAAAATAAAATCTCTTGAATGCTCTATATTACTTAAAGTAGCTTCCTCTAAAGTATAAATTTAGATAAATCAAGCTGCTTTGAAATTGACTCTAGTTTATCTCTTACATATTTGCTATCTATAACAAATTTTTCACTATTTTTTTCAGAAGCGATAAAACTTATTTCATCCAAAAGCTTCTCCATGACAGTATGAAGTCTTCTTGCACCTATATTTTCCACTTCTCTATTAACTGTAAATGCTATTTCAGCTATAGTCTCTATACCATCATCAGTAAACTCAAGTGTTACATTTTCCGTTTTCATTAACGCTATATACTGTTTTAACAAACTAGATTCTGGTTCCTTTAATATTTTTATTAGATCCTCTTGAGTAAGCGCCTTAAGTTCCACTCTAATTGGCAATCTACCCTGTAATTCTGGTAAGAGATCGGATGGCTTAGATAAATGAAAAGCACCAGATGCAATAAATAATATATAGTCTGTTTTTACGGGGCCATACTTAGTTGAAACAGTTGTTCCCTCAAGTAATGGTAACAGATCGCGCTGCACTCCTTCTCTGTTGACTTCACCTTTTATTTCTGTACGTGCTGCAATTTTATCTATTTCATCTAAAAACACTATGCCTTCATTGCTAACAAGATCAATCGCTTCTTTGATTATCTTATCTTCATCCATTAACCTTTCGCTTTCTTCATTAATCAATATTTCACGTGCTTCTTTCACTTTAACTGTAATAGTTTTTGTTTTTTTGCTCCCATTAAACATCTTGCCCACAATTTCTGTTACGTTCATCACACCAATTTGCCCACCTGGCATGCCAGGTATATCAAAAGTGGGTAACATACCCTTGCTCTCCCTGACGTTAATAGAAACTTCTCTATCTTCAAATTCCTTATTTCTCAGTCTTTCTCTGAAAACTTTTTTGCTTTCCTCGGTTGCATCTTCACCAACCATGGAGTTGACTATTATCTTTTCAGCCAAACCTAAAGCTTTTTTAGTTAAGGCTTTACGTGCTTTTTCCTTAACTAAAACTATTGCTGCGTCAACTAAATCACGTATTATCGAGTCAACATCACGTCCAACATATCCTATTTCAGTAAATTTCGTTGCTTCAACTTTTATAAAAGGTGCACCAGCAAGCTTTGCTAAACGGCGAGCTATTTCAGTTTTACCAACTCCCGTATGGCCTATCATGAGTATATTCTTAGGTATAATCTCTTCACGTAGTGGAAGTGGGACTTTATTTCGACGCCAACGATTTCTGAGTGCAATAGCAACAGCGCGCTTTGCATCATTCTGCCCGATTATAAATCTATCCAACTCTTTAACTATCTTCTGTGGTGGTAGATCATCTAATAAAGCTTGTAAGCTTTGGATGCTGCTACTTTCTGTACCTTCATTTTCATAGAGGCCATTTTTTTTATTGCAGTCATCATTATTGTCAGATTGACCTACTACAGGTTGACCAGAAGAATTGGTACACAAAGTTCTTGACATACTACTCCTTTATTTTTTCAATAATTAGATTATGGTTTGTATAAACACATATATCAGCAGCTATCTTCATAGCCTTTTTTGCAATCTCCTCTATTGATATCCCTTTGATGTCAATCAAAGCCTTTGCTGCAGATAAAGCAAAATTTCCTCCAGAGCCAATGGCTGCAATGCCATCTTCAGGTTCAAGGACATCACCCGTTCCTGTGATGACTAACGAAATGGATTTATCTGCCACAATCATCATAGCTTCTAATTTTCTTAGATATTTATCCATTCTCCAGTCTTTTGCAAGTTCAACACATGCCCTCATTAATTGTCCTGGGTGTTTATCAAGTTTAGATTCTAGCCTTTCGAAGAGAGTAAATGCATCAGCTGTTGCTCCAGCAAAACCAGCAATTACGGAATCACCAGAAAGACGCCTGACTTTTTTTGCTCCAGATTTTATAACGGTATGGCCTAGCGAGACTTGCCCATCACCTATTACTACTACATTTTTGTCTCTTCTAATTGACAGTATAGTAGTACCATACATTTTACTGCTGTCATGATGAATCATTTTTTTGTTATTTTAATTCGTTATATTATATTAAGATTATAACTTATAATATAGTACTTTTCTTATAACATTTAAAGTGTAGATGCAAAACATAATTCATCCAAATCTGGAAAAAGATATAAATAATTGGTTCAAAACAAAATTTAATGGTTTTACATTACCATTTTATAGCTCCATAGATCTTAGGAATTCAGGCTGCAAAATTGCTCCAGTAGACGCTAATTTATTTCCTGCAGGTTTCAACAATCTGAGCGAGGTATCGAGAGTAACAGCAGCAAAATTGATAAAAAGCTACTTCGAAAAAACAAAACAATATAAGAAAGCCCTTATAATACCGGAAAATTACACACGAAATAAAATGTATATAGAAAATGTATTTGCCATAGAAAAGGTGCTTCAACTTGCAGGTTTCGAAACTAAAACAGGTCTCTTTCACAGTGAAGCACATAATTTAATAGAATTATATGAGACTATTGTAAAAGAAAATTCTTTGTTAAAGACAACTTCAGGATTTGTACCCGATGTTATTATACTGAATAGAGATATGACAAGCTACATTCCAGATATTCTCAAAAATGTAAAACAAGAGATAATACCGAGCCCACTGTATGGTTGGCACAGTAGACAGAAATTTAAGTATTTTGAAATTTATCAAAAATTAGCGTCCGAATTTTGTAGCGGGTTTAAAATAGACTCATGGCTCATTTCTGCACTTACAGAAAATTGCAATGAAGTAGATTTTAATGATGATTCATCACTAAAAGCAATAGCGGTTAAAGTTGATCAAGTATTGTCTCTAATACAAAGTAAATATCAGGAATATAAAATAAAAACACAACCTTACGTTTTTATCAAAGCAAGCAATGGCACATACGGAATGGGTATCATAACAGTGACAAGTGGTGAAGAAGTGTTGAACCTCAACAAAAAAAAGCGCAGTAAAATGAAAAAGGTAAAGGAAGGTATAGAAGTAAGTAGTGTTATTATACAAGAAGGTGTACCAACTATCGATGTATTTAAGCGCAGTCCTGCAGAACCGCTAATATATTACATAGGAAATACACCTACGTGCTACTTATATCGATGTAATAGCAAAAAAGATATATATTCTAGCTTGAATTCCACTGACTGTGAATTTTACGATATCAGCAAAGAAAATAAAACCCTGCCACTTTGGAACATTGTTAGCAAATTAGCAGTGCTAGCATTGTCAATAGAAATTAGATCTTTTCATCTCTAATCATTAATTTCTACAATGCTGCCATTATGCTGAATATGGCGAGCGTCATCAAGTCCAGTAGAAGGATCAGTACCATTATTAGGTTGAGTGACAAACTTATCGATGTTTGATACTAGATATACTATACTTAGTATCAAACTGACCGTAACAGTTAAGTTAAAATTATATATTATACCACCACCCAAGTCTATCGGTATAGTTGCAATTTCCATTCTCTTTAATGTAAAGCTTAATAAGCCTAATGACAAGGTTATCGTGCTGAAAATAACATCTTTTCTACATTCAGCAGATTTTTCAGGATTCTTATTATCCAGATACTTCTTCCATGTATAATAACAGCTTATAAATTCTGAAAATAGAAACAGAACTGCTGATGTTAAGCTAATATAACTTATTATATCTTTATTGTTCCCAGCTAGGAAATGAATGATTTTTGTCTGCATCAATATTCCTATTGTACAATTTGCCAAGAAGGCTAAACTACCTACAACCTGCATTGGTTTTTTAGATTCATTTTTATCATCCTGAGATTTATATCCGGCTAACTTAAGTCCAGAATGCAGGACAAGTAATGTTGATGTTGGTAATTTCATTAACTTGGCAATATCTGATACAATGCAAATATTGGATCTGTTATTATCAATAAAATCACAGCAAAATTGTAGTGAAATCTTACATAGTAAGACTACTAAACCCACTCCAATACAATAGATCTTTCTGGGCTTATTTTCGTAAGCACTGTGTACCCCTTGTGCAAATATGTTTAATTTTCCTTCTAGCATAAATAGCTAATAAAATAATAACTTTTTAATATTATACCATAAAAATCTTAAAAGATAAAGTGCTATAAATCAGGACTTTGAGAGTGATCTAAACATAAATCTGCCAAGCATTTGATAAATAAAAGATCAGTACTGAGAGTTGGTACGCGAAAGTAATATCCGTCTTTGATAATTGCTTTATACTCTATGTCAAGTTCAACCAGTGTTTCAGAATGTTCAGACACAAAAGATATAGGTGATAAAACTACGGGTATATCATCGGCTTTTGCGCGTGACAATTCACTTTCAGTGCTAGGCTCCAACCATTTTACTGGGCCAACTTTACTCTGATAACATATTCCCCAATCAAGATCTTCAATATTCAATTTTTTTACTATTAATTTTACTGTTTTTTCTATCTGTGAAGCGTAAGGGTCGCCTTTTTTAATTATACTAAGAGGCAAGCTATGAGCTGAAAACAGTACTCTTGGCTTACCGATTTTGCTAGCTAACTTGTAGTACTTAGCTGTCAGATTGGTGTGAGCTTCAATAAAGTCTTCATTGTCATAATAATTATTGATTATTGTTGTGTTACATTCTAGGCTATATTTTTTGGCATTTTTTTGCCAATTCTCGATGGATGATAGAGTTGTGGTGGTTGAATATTGCGGATATAGTGGTAACAGAATGATTTTGTCAGGGTCGAATTGCTTTACGCTTTTAACAACTTCATCAGCAAATGGATGCCAATAACGCATGCAGATGAATACTTTTGATGTCATTCCAGCGCTTGACGCTGGAATCCAGTGTTTTTTTCTAGATCCCAGTGTCTGAGCACTGGGATGACACAAAATAGGTTCATTAAGCTTGCATTCAAGTGCATCAGCTTGTGCTTGTGTATTCTCCAAAATTGGAGACTTACCTCCAATGTGCTCGTATATTTCTTGTGCAGTATTTTCTCGCCTTTTGGAGATAAACTTTGCTAAAAGAAAGCGGAAAGGATTGGGTAGATTGACTATTCTTCTATCATAAAAGAGATTAAATAAAAAAAGATGAACTGCACTCAGTGAATCAGGCCCGCCTAGGTTAAATAAGATTACTGCCTTCTTCACTGACAACACCTTGCTTCAGGTTTGCCTATAAAATCAGCTACACACTCATCAAGTTTAGTTACAGGCACTAAATTTCTCACACTAGCATACAATAGATGGCCAGATCTCTTCACGTTACTCTGTGTAGATACAAAGTTTCTATCAAAAACCACATCAACACAAAAACTTGGCACTGCTTCAAAAAGTTCAACAGCAGCCAAAGATATCATTATGCAGCTTTGTAGAGCCTTCAGAAAAATCGTAAGGGGAAAAAGTAAAACCCTAACAAAGAGAGAGGGAGGACTTTCATTCATTAGTTGTCCTGGATTAGGAGAATTATACTCAATATGCTGTCTGTTTTTATCAAAGATAGGAAATTTTATAATGTCTTTCTTAAATTCCTGCTCTATTTGTTTCTTGGTATAATTTTCATTATTAGTCATTTTTTTCAATAACTTTTCACGCAAGTGAAAGGTTCTTACAACAAAACATGTTGCAACCATCAGTGCAGCACATATAAGTGCGCACTCGATAAGGCTTATGTTGCCTACCATAGCTGGTAATACAAAGCAAAAAAACAGCGGTATGGCAATCATTTCACCAAATGGAACAACGTTCCTTTTCATCGCAAAAGCGGCACCTTCTTTTAATTTTGTATTATTGTGTAAGCTATACTCTAAATAACTTAAAAATGCCAAATTAAAGGTTAAAAAACCTTTTGTTCCGCAGAAAATTGATGATTTAAGATTATTCACTAGTTTCTTATGACAGTAAACCATAAACTACCCCTTGATGTTTTATTCTTGACTATAAATAAAAAATCTCTTTGATGGAACAAAAATTCACAATAAAGTAAATATACGATCTTAATATAAGGAAATGATATGGCAATTGAGAGAACACTTTCGATATTAAAACCTGATGCAGTAAAAAATAATATTACAGGCAGTATAAATTCTTACATTGAAAAATCTGGACTAAAAATTATAGCACAGAGAAAGATGCTGCTGACAAAAAAACAAGCAAAGCTGTTTTATGAAATTCATAAGGATAGGCCTTTTTTTGAAGAGTTGGTGGAATTTATGACTTCTGGGTCTGTGATAGTTCAAGTTTTAATTGGTGAAAATGCAGTCAGTAAATACAGACAAATCATGGGTGCTACAGATCCAAAACAGGCAGATAAAGGTACAATTAGGGGTGATTTTGCTAATGATATTAGTGAAAATAGAGTTCATGGTTCTGATAGTCTAGAGAATGCTCATAGAGAAATAGCTTTCTTTTTTGCTGAATGTGAATTGGTGTAGTTTTACTTTTTTACATATTAAATTTCTGAATTTTATGTTGAACTGTATAATATTAGCCCAATTTTTAGTTGAAGCAATATTAAGGGAAAGCTTTTTCATGCACAGTATAGATAATATTTAAAGTGGATCACGTTGTTAATGCTTATAATAGATCTGAAGCTTCTATAGTTAGAGGAGAAGGAGTATATCTCTTCGATAAGGATGGTAAAAAATATTTAGACTTTGCTGCAGGAATTTCTACAACTTCTCTAGGGCATTGTCATCCATACATTACAGATAAACTGAAGGAGCAACTGGATTCATTATGGCACTGCTCTAATATTTTTACTATTCCCCAGCAGGAAAGGCTTGCTCAGCGTTTAACAGAACTTACCTTTGCCGATAAAGTTTTTTTCTGCTCAAGTGGACTTGAAGCAACAGAAGCTGCAATTAAATTTATTCGCCGCTATTTCTACTTAAATGGACAAGAAAAGCGCAGTCACATCATTGCAATTGAAGGAGGTTTTCATGGCCGCAGTATTGCTGCAATTTCAGCTGGGGGAAATGAAAAATCACGCGAAGGTTTTGCTCCACTCCTTTCTGGTTTTGATAAAGTTCCAAGAAATAACATTGAAGCATTAGAAAAGAAAATCAATAGCGAAACAGCTGCCATATTTTTAGAGCCCATACAAAGTGAAGGCGGAGTACATCCATTGGACGTAGAGTATCTTAAAAAAGTAAGAGAGATAACAAAAGCTCAAGGAATAATTTTATGCTTTGATGAAGTGCAATGCGGATATGGACGGATTGGCTCTCTATTTTACTATCAAAATATAGGAGTTGAACCTGATATGCTCACTTGTGCGAAGGCTATGGGTAATGGATTTCCTCTGGCTGCATGTTTAGTAAAAGATTATATAGCAGAAGCAATCACTCCAGGAACTCATGGGTCAACTTATGGAGGTAATCCACTTGCTATGACTGTTGGTAATGCAGTACTCGATGTAATGCTAAAGGAAGGCTTTTTTGACCATGTTAAGAAGGTCAGTAAATATCTAAAAGAAAAGTTGTTGCTTTTGACTGAAGAATTTCCGAAGATCGTTTCAGAAGTTCGTGGAGAGGGTTTATTGATAGGGATAGAGCTTAGAGTACCTTTGGCTGATAAAATTGTTAGACAATCTCTTGACGAAGGCTTAATAGTGACTAAAATTTTAAATAATAGGGTAATAAGAATAACTCCTCCACTTATTGTTGAGAACATGCATGTGAATGCAGTGTGTAGTATATTTCATGGTTTGTTTTTTAATATTAAAGATATATAGACTTGCAAATGCTTCTTACAACATATAAAATCAACTCTGTTTTTATATCGCAATAACATCATACTCTAATGAATTGGTTATTGATTTCAGTATTGTCAGCAATTTTCTTTTTATTGATTTTATCGTTTTTGTTCTCAGGAGCAGAAATAGGGTTAACCTCAATTAGCCGATCCCGAGTTAATAAACTAAAGCTAGAAGGTAACAAAAAAGCCAAGATAATAGAGCTTTTGTTAGGTAAGAAAGAATTAACAATAGGAACAATATTACTGTGCAACACAATTATTAACATTACTTGTTCTGCTTTATTTACAGCAATATTTATAAATTTCTTTGAAAGTGAAGGCATCTTTTTCTCAACAGCTATGATGACGTTTTGTATTTTGCTGTTTTGCGAAGTGTTACCAAAAACTTACGCCATGCAAAACCCTGAAAAATTTACATTACTTTCTGCTTATTTTATGCTGTTTTTTGTCAAGATTCTTTCTCCATTGACATTAGGTATTCAGTTTATTGTCAATCTTATTCTGAAGTTATGTGGGCTTCATAAGAATAGGGAGGTAATATCTGCAGCAGATGCAATGCGTAATATGATTACTCTTCATCGCAGTGAAGGAACTATGTTACAACAGGATTTAGATATGCTAAGTAGTATACTCGACTTGGCTGAAACAGAAATATCACAAATTATGACCCACAGGAGAAACTTATTTTCTCTTGATATAGATCGAAACAAAGAAGAATTAATAAGAGAGATTTTAACCAGCAGCCATAGTAGAGTACCTTTATGGCAAAAAGAACCAGATAATATTGTTGGAGTGGTTCACGTGAAAAATCTGATAAACGCCTTGCGTGAAAAGGATAATAAAATAGAGATTGCCCAAGTTATGTCAAAGCCTTGGTTTATACCAGAAAGTACGCCGCTTCGTGTACAACTTCACAACTTCCGTAAAAACAGGAAACACCTTGCATTTGTTATTGATGAGTATGGAGCGTTGCAGGGAATTGTAACTCTTGAGGATATACTAGAAGAAATAGTTGGAGAAATTTCGGATGAACATGATTTGATTACAGAAAATTTTATAAAAAAAATATCTGATAGCGTGTATCACATAGAAGGAAAATCTACTATTAGAGACATTAACAGACAGTTACATTGGAATCTACCTGATGATGAAGCTACAACTCTAGCAGGTATGATTGTAAATGAGATAGAGCGCATTCCTGATGAGGGTGAAGAATTTTATATATATGGTTTTCATTTTAAGATTTTAAAAAAAGATAAAAATATTATTACTGTGATTGAAGTACAAGTAAAAACTGATAATACTATAGTAGTAATTAATTAGTTAGGTTCTATGGAAGATACAGTAAAAATAACGGCTAAAGATTTGAAGAGCTATATAGAGAGAATCGAAAAACTTGAACAAGAAAAGAGGGATGTGCAAGATCACATTCGTGATGTATATACAAAAGCTGCAGATGAAGGTTGGGATATAAAAGTGATGAAACAAATAATTAGGCTAAGAAAGATGGATGATGATGACAGAGAAGAACAGGAAATATTACTTGATACCTATAAACGTGCATTGGGAATGAGTTGCGAAGAAGAGCTAAGTGAATAATAAAATTGTGATTGGAATAAGTGGAGCGTCTGGTTCTATTTACGGTGTACGGATTCTAGAGGCACTAAAAAATACCAATCATGAAACTCATTTAGTGATCAGCAGTGCTGGAAAAATAACTATAGCTCATGAGATTAAAGAAAAACTTGAAGATATTATATCGCTTGCAGATTTTTACTATTCTGAAGAAAAAATAGGAGAAAAAATAGCAAGCGGCTCATTTAAAACCTCAGGTATGGTCATTGCTCCATGTTCTATGAAAACAATGTCCGAAATAGCATCAGGGGTAACTTCCAATCTATTAACAAGGGCTGCAGATGTAACGCTAAAAGAAAGAAGAAAATTAGTTCTTATGGTGCGAGAGTCACCGCTGCATCTTGGGCATTTGCAAAATATGTTAAAACTAACGGAGATGGGAGCAATTATTGCTCCGCCGATGCCTGCTTTTTATATTAAACCAAAATCTTTGGATGATATTGTAAATCATGCTGTTGGTAAAGTATTGAATTTATTTGATATCGCATTACCTGACTTCAAGGAGTGGCAAGGAAATGTCAATTATTATTAACGGTAAAAAAATAGCAAATGATCTCTGTGAGGAGCTATCAAAAAAAATTGATATTTTAAAGAAAGAGTATAATGTTTTTCCTTGTCTTAAAGTAATTCTTGTGGGTAGCAATCCAGCAAGTCAGGTCTACGTTCGTAATAAACAAAGAAAAGCAGAATCAATCGGCATAAGTTCTGAAACTATTGTTTTGCCTGATAGTATCTCAGAAGATGAATTGATTGAAAAAGTTAATACATTAAATGAAGATTCATCTGTGCATGGAATTTTAGTTCAGTTACCTTTACCAAAGCACATCAGTGCAAGCAGAATAATTAATACAGTAGGTGTTGAAAAGGATGTAGATGGCTTTCATGATGAGAATGTTGGCAGGTTAGTTAAAGGTGAAAAAAATTGTCTGATACCTTGTACTCCCAAAGGTTCTTTGCATTTAATTAAGTCAGTTGAAAATAATCTGTCCGGTAAAAATGCGATAATCATTGGCAGATCAAATATTGTGGGTAAGCCAATGTTTCACCTATTGTTGCAAGAAAATTGCACTGTTACCATCTTGCATTCACAAAGTAGGGATTTAGCTGATTATTGCTCTAAGGCGGATATAGTAGTTGCAGCAGTTGGAAAGCCAAATTTTGTTCAACCAGATTGGATAAAAAAAGGTGCAATAGTGATTGATGTTGGCATAAATAGCATTAACATAGGAAATCAAAGTAAGCTTGTGGGTGATGTTGACTTTGAGGGAGTAAAAGAAAAAGTCAAAGCTATTACTCCAGTGCCTGGTGGAGTTGGCCCGATGACAATAGCATTTCTTATGATAAACACTGTAGTTGCTGCTTGCTTACAGCGGGAAGTTGATCCTTCTGATTTTATTGCTTAAGGTTTAGCTTAATGTTAGCATAAACAGAATACCTTTGCAAATAGCACATATGTAGCACCGAGCATACAACTGTGTAGAAGGATTCAAAGTGTTCATAGCTTAAAAGTTATAACGTATACCTACTTCTATGATTGCACCTGGTATTTGTACTGGTGGCTTGAAGGCACTTAATTGCCCATTTGCAGCAATAGCAACTGTAGCAACTATCTGCGGAGTAAATTCATAATCAACACCTACCTTTAGTTTATAGGAAATAGAACTCAGTATTTTGTCTACTAAAGATGGATCAGACGTTACTTTGCTTTCATCAGCAGATAGTAGAGCTGGAGCTTCTTGACTCCCTTCTTCCTCTTCACTTTTATTATTGTTTTCTGTATCATCTTTATTCACAATTTTACCTGAATCACCGTTATCTGCAACATTTTTGCCTGTAGTTTCATCTGTACTACTGCCACCTAAGCCAAAAGAAGGCAATACTTGGATATATCCGCCCAGTCCTATACTAGCATATAATTTAATGGGATCAATTTCAAGATCAGGATAGTAACGGTAATTCGCCAACAAGCTAGCTCCTACTTTCCTTTTTTGTTTATCAGCTATATCACTTATGTTAGTAAGAACCTCAAGTTCAAACTTAGAACTTTTATTATGATGATAACCGAAAACAACGCTAGGTTTAAGTTGAAATTTTTCACCCCATTGAGTACCAAAGTTTAAACCTGCGTAGTACTGATCTTCGTACCGCTCTTCTAACTCACTTGCACTACTACTAGCTGTACTTGCTAAAGATAAAGCAAGCAATGTAGCAAACAATTTTTTCATTTTCATATTACTCATATATAACATTCCTTAAAACAGACTAAAATAAATGTTCAAATATGCTAGCAGCAAATTTAATTGTCTTGAGCATTGTCAAACATTTTTATATTACACTAACTATTAAGCATTGATATAACGTTATGGAAATTAAAACTTAAACCAACATTAAAAACTATAACGTACTCCTACTTCCAGAATCATATCCGGTATTGCCATTCTTTTTAAACCACTCAGTTGCCCGCCTACGTTAATGCCAGCTGTACCAACTATCTGTGAAGCAATTTCATAATCAACACCAACCTTCAATTTGTACGAAATAGCATTCAGTATTTTATCTACTGTCTTAGTAATAGCTGGATAGGGAGCAGGACCCATTGCTTGTAGGTGTCCTCCTAAACCTGCACTGACGTATAGTTTAACAGGATCGATATCAAGATTAGGGTAATAACGATAATTTGCTAATAAGCTAACTCCTACTTTCCTTTTTGCTGCCACAGTTAAATCACTCATGTCAGTGAGAACTTCAAGTTCAAATTTAGAATTTTTGTCATAATGATAACCAAAAACAATGCTAGGCTTCATTTTAAAACCGCCACCCCATCCACTACCAAAGTTTAAACCTGCGTAGTACTGATCTTTTGTACTGTTACTAGCTTTGTTGCTAGCTGCATCTGCTAAAGATGAAGTGAGCAATAAAGCTAAAACGCACAATCCTTTTATTTTCATATAATTACCCATACAAAAAAATATATAATGCGTAAGTATACATCCTTTATATTAAAAAAGATATAACCAAATATCAAAAAAAGTATAACTATGAAATTAGGGGCATGCTACTCAAAATTTTTATATAACTATATTTACTACCTTATTTGGTACAGCATATATAGTGCGAATTTTGCTTTGATCAATTTTATTAGATACAGAATCTGTTGCTATTTTCTTCAATTCTTCTTGAGATAAACCAGTTGCTACTTTGATGGTCGCACGCAACTTTCCATTGATCTGCACTGCCACAATTACCATATTATCAATTAGTAGTGATTCATCAGCTTGTGGCCAAGGCTTTAGATATAGCATACCTTTGCCTCCTATTTCTTGCCATAAATTTTCAGCTAAGTGTGGCATGAATGGTTCGATTACTCTAATTAGTATGCATATACCTTCATCAATAAGAGATTTTCCAGTTTTTACGTCTATTTCAGCTATTAAATTTGTCATTTCACGAAACTTTGCTACCACACAGTTTAATCTGCAGTTCTCCAAGTCATCTGTAAGCCCTTGCAATAGTTTATGGATTTTTTTTCTGTACTCTAGGAGTTTACCTACAATGTTTTCATTATCATAGTGTATGTTTACGGGCCTAAGTTGCACTACCATACGCCACAATTTATTTATGTAGCGAAAACAACCTTCCACGCCATCATCAGACCATTCCATATCTTTTTCTGGAGGAGTATCAGACAATACAAACAAGCGAGCAGTGTCAGCACCGTATTTTTCTATGATAAAGTTTGGGTCAACTGTGTTCTTTTTCGATTTGCTCATCTTTTCAATTTTTCCAACTTGAACCTTAGCACCCTTCGCAATCAACTCTTTTGCTTCTTCGGGAAAGAGCCATTTGCCATTCTCATCTTTATAAGTTACATGACAGACCATTCCTTGAGTGATTAAAGTAGAGAAAGGCTCTTTAACATCAAAATAGCCACATTTAGTTAAAGCACGGCAGAAAAACCTTGAGTAAAGCAAATGTAGAATTGCATGTTCTATTCCACCTATATAATAATCAACAGGCATAAAACGATTACAAGTATCTTTATTAATCGATTTATTTTCACTGCAAAATGCAGCAAAATACCAAGAAGATTCAAAAAAAGTGTCAAATGTATCAGTTTCACGTTCTGCTTGCTTTCCGCACTTTGGACAATCAACAAATTTCCAGGTTGGGTGCTTATCCAGGGGATTACCACCACTTGTAAATTCTACATCCGTTGGTAGAACAACAGGGAGGTCTTTTTCTGGAACTGGAACAATTTCACAATCTTTACAATGTATAATAGGTATAGGACATCCCCAATAACGTTGCCTTGAAATTCCCCAGTCGTGTAGACGATAGTTTATTGTTTTCTTACCTATTCCTTTTTCTTCAAGTTTTTTTATGATTACTTTTTTTGCCTCATTAATCATTAGTCCGTTTAAGAATTCAGAATTGAACATCACTCCATCACCGAAGTACGGTTCTTTTAAGATCTCTGTGCTCTCTTCACAAACTACAGGAATAATCGGTAAACCATACTTCTGTGCAAATTCAAAATCACGCTGATCATGTGCAGGGCAACCAAAAATCGCACCTTCTCCATATTCCATCAACACAAAATTCGCTATATAAATTGGTAATTCCTTGTCGAGAAATGGGTGCCTGACGTTCAGTCCAGTGTAAATTCCAATTTTTTCATCATTCTCCCCCTTTGTGTTTATATCATCAATTGTCATTCCAGTGCGTGACCATTCATCTTTTTGCTGGATCCCAGTGTCGGAGCACTGGGATGACAAAACTTCAGGAGCATCTGGAAGCGTGATATCCTGCACAATAGGGTGCTCTGCCGCTACTGCAAGAAAAGAAGCTCCAAATAAAGTATGAGGAGAAGTTGTAAAAATCTTTAATTTCTTATTCAGGCCAACTATTTCAAAATCTATAGTTGCCCCTTCAGATTTTCCTATCCAGCGCTCTTGCATAGTTTTGACTTTTTCTGGCCAATTTTTTAAACTTTGCAGACAATGAAGCAAATCTTCAGCAAAATCAGTAATCTTTAAAAACCACTGAGATAACTTACGTTTTTCAACAACTGCACCTGATCGCCATCCTTTTCCATCAACCACTTGCTCATTTGCAAGCACTGTTTGGTCCACTGGATCCCAATTAACCCACGACTCTTTTCGATAGGCAAGACCATGCTTTAAAAAATCCAGAAAAAATTTCTGTTCGTGTTTGTAATAATCAGGCTCACATGTGGAGAACTCACGATCCCAATTGTATGAAAGACCTATAGATTTTAGCTGCGCGCGCATATTATCTATATTATCTCTTGTCCATGCTGCAGGGTTAATGTTATTGTCCCTTGCTGCATTTTCAGCTGGTAATCCAAACGCATCCCAGCCAATTGGGTGCAAAACCTCAAATCCACGAGCTCTCTTGTAACGTGTTATAACATCTCCTATTGCATAGTTACGCAGGTGCCCCATATGAATCTTACCAGATGGATATGGAAACATTTCCAACACGTAACATTTCTTCTTTTTACTATCTTTGCTTACAGAAAAATCCCACTTATTTTGGTAGAATTTTTCAACGTTTTTAAAATCATATTTCATAAATTCAATCACAGTTTATATGTACTAAAGGATCGACTGCTTGACTATTATGCCTTATTGTGAAACACATCTGCGGATCTTTATCTTTTGTGCTTGATTTACCTGCAGATCCAATTACTTGACCTTGTTTTACTTTATCACCAATTTCAACTTGTATGTTTTTTAAATAGGAGTACATAGTCATGTAATTATCTTTATGTTCCACTATAATTAAATTTCCGTACCACCTCAGGCCTTTGCCTACATATATTACTTTGCCAGGTGCAGAAGCAATAACCTTTGTTCCACTTTGAGCAGTAATTTTTATGCCATCTTGACATATTTTATCAGAAGAGGTAACTGCACCTTTAACCGGTATTACAAATTTACACATGCTTTGTGCATTATTATTATATACCTTATCTACGAAGGCTTTTCTACTTTCTTTTTGCAGCGAAGAATCAACATTTTCTTTAATCAAATGATACTCCCTTGTGTACTCCAGGTCTCTTTTTCCATAAAACTCTTCACCTTTAAGTAGTACAGGTGCAGGTTTTTGCAGGCCACAGCTTATCAGTATTGCTGATAATATAAAGAACAAGGCTATACGACACATACACTTATCTCTAGATATGTCAACTTTCACAAAACT
Source organism: Wolbachia endosymbiont of Tribolium confusum (assembly GCF_020405475.1). Lineage (NCBI taxonomy): Bacteria > Pseudomonadati > Pseudomonadota > Alphaproteobacteria > Rickettsiales > Anaplasmataceae > Wolbachia > Wolbachia endosymbiont of Tribolium confusum. The sequence continues at coordinate 114,564 of NZ_JAIZNT010000005.1, forward strand.
TTATAGTGTTTTTCGTCTATTTATTACTTTCTTCATTTATTTTATCAGTCAAATAGTCTCTTAAATCGGTAAGTTCTTGCAACAAATTTCTTGAATAATGATCAATTCTTACATCGTTACCAAATTCCTTTTGTACTCCTTTTATTGTATATCCTTTGTCATATAGCATATATTTTATTTTCTTTATTGCCTCTATACACTTATGATCATATAGTCTTCTTCCCTTCCGTTTTATGGGTTTAATTTGATGGAATTGACTTTCCCAGAATCTTAAAACATGCTGCTCCAAATGTAGTTCTTCAGCTACTTCTCCAATTGTGTAAAATAATTTTTCCTTATTCATTGATTATTTATTAATTTCTTCATTATTTTTGAAGGTCTAAAAGAAATTGATTTTCTCGCTTGAATTACTACCCTTTCCGATGTCTTTGGTATATTTCCTGGTCTTTCTTTCTTGTTTTTAACCAAAAATGTTCCAAATGAAGATATTTTTACTATTCCATCCTTTGCTAAGCTCGTTTTTATCTCATCCAATATATCATCTATTATTGCAATAGAGTCTTCTTTCGATAATCCAATTTCCTGATTTATACATTCAGCTATTGTTGCCTTAGTTACTGTTGTGTCTTTTGTTGTCATAATTTATTACAGTATGTTAATATAATATAACAATCGACTCAAGATTCAGCTACTTTATTTTTATAGTATGTTTCTTTTGTAGCATAATTAAAAATACTAGCAAATGTTAACATTGCAAATATTGTGAAAAGCGCCATTTGATGATCTGAAAAAAGCGCTAAAATTGACACTAAAATTCCACTCATAACAAACATAAATCCATTGATAATGGATGATGATGTGCTAATATATTTCTGCTCAACAATCTCACTGCCAACAGTAAAATTAAGCATATGTCCGCCTGCAAAAAAACCAAACATTAACATACAAAAGTATATAATATGAACTGTTAAATTGCCGTATAGTAAAATAATAACTGAAATACCTTGCAATATGGCAAAAGCAGAGATTACGTGCCTTCTATTTTTAAATAGATTTGAGATTAGATCTGCAATTGGAGCACCAACTGCAAGACCAAGCCACAATATTGCAGTTGCCACACCTGACTCCATTGTATTGAGTTCCAAGTTGCTTAGTAACCTTGGTGCCCACAGCATATTAAGCGCTAAAAATGTTCCAAAAGTAATAGCACCCACTACTGAAGTTATCCAGATATCTCTTAATTTTAACACTGTTATTACAGAGCATATTACTGTTTTTATAGAGCTTTTTATTGTGTATTTTTCCAAACTTTTTTTTGAAAGTGCTTTCGGATAAAAAAACGTAAGTACAAATATCGACACGCCAAATAATATTACGTATACAATCAGATTCTTCCAATCTGCACCTTCGGCAAGCAAGCTAGAGAACAACATTTGAATCATCAAAGCAGAAAGACTTGAAATTGTCTGCACTAGTGAGAACAGCAGTCCAAATTGGGTAATGGGAAAGTATGTGCTACTTATATGAGCAGCACCAATAAAACCAAACGATGCTCCAATTGCAATCAACAATTGAGATAAAATTAGATGGACAAAACTGTCACTACTAATAAGGATAAAAAACCCAAAGATCATAATCGACAACGAGAAAAAATAAATTTTTTTGCTGGAAAAAACATTAAACATTGCCCCACTAAAAAATTGTGAGATAGCAAAAGTCCAAGTATATACTGAATTAGCCAGTGCAACTTGCGCAATTGTAATCCCAAGTTCTTTTTCAAGATTCACACTTATAAAGGTATAGATTATTTGCATATTGCTGAATATAACAATCAAGTTACTAATCAGCCAAATGAACCAAGCTCTACTTTCCATTTAAGCTCTGACTACTGTTAAAATAGTTACAATTATAGTATGATATAAAAGCTATGAAATAACAAATTTGTTGTAAGATTTAATTTGTTAGAGCCTGTACGTAATCTCGAGAAAGGAATAAGTTCAACAATCATCACCTATAAGATAAAGGGTGAAAATTTGAAATTATCATGAACTGGTTCATTTTTCTGAAAAGTCTTCTTATCTATAATTGCCAGGTTGCGTGCTCAAAGGTACCTTCCCCAAAACTGTTTTTGTACAGTCTTGCATTTGCACTTAAAAAGTTGCAAAATTTTACTAATCTTTGCTATAACTGATACTATATAAACATATTCTCCCATTTTAAAAAGTTAGAATCTGTTTCTGGTTCTGGAAAGAACTATTATCTTTGCCTCAAGGTAAGATAATTCTAAAAGGGGAAAAAAATAACTTGTTGCATTACTAAATTTTTGATAGACTACCTATGCAAAAACGCTAGGGGTATAAATGAAAATCTTAAGTTATAATATTTTAGCAAAGTCTTACGCACAACAAAAATTCTTTCCAAAAGTAGATTCTGATTTTTTAAAATGGGAGAATAGGAAGCAGTACCTGGTTAATGATATTCTAAAGCACGATTCTGATATTCTACTCTTTCAGGAAATGGAAGGAGGAGAAATGTATGATTTCTTGCGTGAAGAACTTGCTAATGCTGGATACGAGTCTCACTTTCTTGAAAGAGCAAAGGATGGAAAAAATGATGGGGTAGCTACTTTTTATAGAAGGGATAAACTTTCTAGTATTCCACCTGAAGAAGTAAAACTAAAAGAATGTCATGGTAAAATTCAAGGAAGAGTAGCGTTAATCTCAAGATTCAAAACTCATGATGGTGCCTCTATCAACACAATTAACATTCATCTTGAATGGGTGCCAAAAGATAAGCAAAAAACTGAAACTGAATATGATGGCTATGACCAAATGAAGTCTCTACTAGAAAGGAGTGACGTGGATATTAAAAATGGAAATTGGATTGTATGTGGAGATTTTAATGCAAATCCAGAAAGTAGTGTATATAAGCTTTGTATCGAAAAAGGCTTAATTGATGCTTTTGCTGCAAATTCGTATAACACCTGCAATACTAATGAGAATCCAAAAAGAATAGATTTTTGCTTTTTATCACCAAGTATAAAGAAATATATACCATATGCTATGGAAGGCCTAGGTAAAGAGGACATAGTTCCAAGAGAAGAAATACCGTCAGATCATCTTCCATTGAATGTAATGGTTGATGTCACAGTTGAACAGCACAAGCAAAGACAATTAGAGTTATAAAATCTTGTTTAATACACATTAAAGTGGACCTATGTTTTGCCACTCAGAACCTATCTTGAAAGGGAAAAAAGGAAAGAATAAAGCAAAAAATAGAAGGGTAACAAGTGATATAAGTGACAAGGCTAAACGTTGCACAAGGGGTGATAGGTAGGCAAAAACATAATATCAGAACAATTATTAATGCAATAAAATATGTAATGAGGGAATGCTAACCTTTAATATAGTTATGCAAGAAGTCTAATTTGAAATATTAACGTAAAAAATTGCTTCCATATATTTTAAATCTGATTATAATTACAGTTAGAGATATTTTAAGAGCTCAAAATCTATCTTTGTCTGCAGACTTTTCAGTCAAACTTTTAATCAAAAAGCGTATTCTTCAGAGCATGTAAGTGTGCTTAATTTCTGTCGTATGTGCGCTGCACTTTTTTCTAATCTTTTTTACGCAGGAGGATTTTATGTCCAGAATTCCAGATACTTGACCTTTACTTTAGCTAAAAACCAATAGGCGCCTATTGTTTAACGCTAATTAAAATAAAAATTTTTCTAATATATAGAAGAATTACAAAATCACTGTTACTGAAAACGGGGCAAGAAAGTTGCTAATGTCAAAGAATTTTAGGTAAACGTTGTTTACTTGATATATGAGCGTACTCTCCTTACTTCAAGAAGTATTTAATATGACTACTATTATACTTATGAAATTAACCATTCAAGACATCCGTTCAGGGGTGTGGCAAAATAAGGTAAAAGTGAATTTACAACAATAAGGCAGTGCCCAGACACTGGAATCCAGCCTTTTGTAGTCTCATTGAAAGCGTTGCTTTTAATATCTATGATGAGGTTGCTTGTGGGCACCAGTGTCAAGCACTGGGATGACATTACTTTTGCTTCAATATTTACACATTAGCCATGCATCTGAACAGATACCACTTAAGTCCTTTCAAGATATGTTCTTAGATAATAGTTTTTCAAATCTTTGGTAAATCAAAGTCAGCTTAACTATTAATTATTTATCTTTTTTCTAGTTATGCAACGGGCCTATTATTAAACCTTCTAATAAACTCCTAAGAACCTCCTTCATCTATCGGCTCCTCTTTCATTAGTATATAACCAAATTCCTTTGCTTTTTTAAGCAAATTTTTGACTACTCTCTCTTTGTAAAGTGTTTCATAATAGTTCATTCCTTTTTCTACATACTCTTGTCCATATTTCAACATTTGATAAAAGATACATGCTAATTTCCTTGCTGTTGCAGTTATTGCTTTTGGTGCTCCTAGCCTTTTTTTCAGCCTTCTACTATATGCACCTATTGCACTTTTGCTTCTCAACACACAATGGGCAGCCATCCGAAAGGCATTCGCAGCGCGGTTAATAACTTTACGAGTTCCTGTTCCAACAATTTTTTCTCCTGTAATTTTATTAGCAGGGCTTAATCCAAGCCAGGAAGAAAAATGTTTTTCTGTTGGCCATTTATTGTGGTTTATACCTGTTTCCGAAATGATAGTTTGTACACTTAATACATCAAATCCTGGGACTTTAGTAAAATCTATCCCGGTTATTCGATTTAAATCTTCATCCACAGCAAAATCTGGACCATTCTTCTGCTTCCGCTTTCGTATTTTATTCAACATCCTGTTCTCATTTGACTTTGCCTCAAATGTTTTATAGTAATTCTCTATACTTTTATCACATTCCGTTATTTGCTCTTGAGAAAAAGTATATGCTGCATATTCTTGTTTTAGTGCAAATAAGTGTTCTTCTCTATAGTCTCCTGTTAATGCTTTTGCTATAGTAGGCTTATCATTCTTCATGTTTGAATTTCTAAATTCAGCTAGTTTTTGGGGGTCTCTTTCTCCTTCAATTATTGCTTTAATAATTTTCATACCTGTTACACCGTTGATATCACTAATAACCTTGTATAATTGAATATTCATTTGAATTAGCGCTTTTTGCATACGTTGAGTATGTTTAGCTGCATTTTCAATTAGATTAGCACGTTGTCTAACGTAACTACGCAATACACACATTTGATTATCCGGTCTAAATGATCCTTGAAGCAGTCCATAGCTGTGCAATTGTTGCAGCCATTGACAATCTTGAACATCAGACTTTCTACAGGCACATTTTTGACATGTCACGCATTTACTAATTTTACCTCAAATTTATATGATTCTAATATTTGAAATAAGGGAATCCAATATACTCCAGTTGACTCCATGGCCACAGTTCTAACCTGACACTTTTTTAACCACTTTGCTAAGTTGTGTAGATCTACTGTAAAGCACCCAAATTTTTGGATATGTTGTTCATCTCTTCCTTCAGGTACACATACATAATGTACAGTCGAGCCAATATCAATCCCTGA
>NZ_JAIZNT010000006.1:0-108208 GCF_020405475.1 Wolbachia endosymbiont of Tribolium confusum
TAAAAATTAATGATTTATATCTATTATAGTATATATGTCAAAAAAAGTGATTAATGAGCTGAAAGATAAGGCGAGGGAGAGGAGATATGCTGATTTGAAGTCTACAGAAAGTTCTGATTATAGAACATATAAGGATTTGGATATGGACTTCAATAGTGAATATGAATTTGTTTGTGACCTTGTTATTAATGGGAAGGCAATAACTAATGATTTCATTAAGAATTTATATTTAAAACATGAAAATCTCATTACAGAAGATAAGGACAAAAAAGGGAGTTATCGTCTGTTTCTTAAGCAAATCTTCACGGAACACGCCGGTGCAGCAGTTCCAAATGACTCTATTATGGAAGAATTGATAACTTATTATAACAGGTCTGGGTACAAGCAATTCTTTTCTTCTCAAAGTCAAGCACTTAGTTCTTTTGGATTGTGCATGTATTCATTCCACTATTTAATTCCTTCTTACAGAGAAAGGACCTATATGAGTTGTGAAGATCCAAATTGTCTGAAGTTCAGTTTTAGCGTAAATGATGGTATATATAACGGTAATAAAATTTTAGTATGTGATTTACAAAACTCAGTGGAGTTTAAACTAAAATGTGAAGGTGAAAATGTGAAGTATGAAGAAGGCAAGGTGTCTCTTACTATTCCTAAGGAGCTGAAAAATTACAAAGCAAATGATAAGAATTTGTTTGACGTTATTATTGAATATTTTCAGAAATTTTGTGAAAAATTTAGATTTTACTTTTTTGAGGAAAAATTTGAGCATAATCTGGATAAGCCACTTGGAGTATTAAGTGATATAAATACAACCAAAAATAAGAATCTAAATTTGAAGAATTTAAAATAAGATATTGAAATCTCTGCTTTTTTTAATAAGGTGAGTATAATAAAAAGTAAATCAAGTTTTACAGAAAACCTTTACTTATGATGAAAAGTACGTAATACGTATATAATATAAAATTATGATATGTCAAAAAAAATAGTTAATGCATTAAAATCTGAAGTAGAAAAGCTCAAATATGATGATTTAAAGTCTATATCAATAAAATCAGATAGTTGGAACTTTGGTTACAAAACATATATTGACCTTAGTAGATCACACAACCTTACTATTAACGAGAAAGGAGTGCCTAATGAGCTTATTGAGAAGCTATATTCAAAACATAAAGATCTCATTTTAGAAGATGAGAATGGAAGAAAGAACTATCGTCCATTTCTTAAACAAATTTTCGAGAAAATATTTGAATATGTTGATGCAGCAGTTCCGAGTGACTCTATCATGGAAGAATTGATAACTAACTATCATCAAGAAGGGTATAATCATTTTCTGTTTCTTCATATATTAAAGGCTCTTTTTCCATTTGGCTTGCTTGTGTTAGATTCTAGCATAATAATAACTTATAGTATGGATTGCCGTGACTCCAATTGTCTAAAACTCAATTTTAGCATGGATTGTATAAAGGTGCGCAGCATTAATCCTGTTAATGATATTAAAACACCAAATTTTCACAGTTCAATAAAATTTAAGTTAAAATCTAAGGGTAGAAGTATAACATATGAAGATGGTAAAGTGCTTATTACTATTCCGAAAGAGCTGAAAAATTATAAAGCAAGTGGTAGAAATTTTTTTGACACTACTATTGAGTGTTTTCAAGAATTTTTTGGAAATTTGGGATTTAATTTTGAGACAAAAGTGGAACATAGCCTAGATAAACCACTTACAGTATTAAAAGATGCAAATACATCCCATGATAAGAATTTAAGCTTGAACCAACAGTTAAGTAATTCAAGATAAGATATTGAGATTCGCATTTTTAAAGCTAGAAAACACATTCATTGAGAGAATAATTTCGCTACTGAAAGCAAAAGGCGTTTTTACAATCTTCTATCTACTACTCCCTCATGAACAGATACGTTAATCTCATCTAACTGCTCACTAACTTCTTCATTACTTGGCAAGTATCCTCTAAGAGATAAGTTACGTACTGCATGCTGACATTGATTCAGAGAAGTTTGTGTAAGCTGAACATAAACTTTTGCAAGCAACTGAGCATCAATTAGCGCTCCGTGTGATGTTCTGTCATTCAGCGATATGTCAAAACGCTTGCATAATTCATCTAAAGATGCAGGTGACCCTGGAAACTCTTTTCTCGCAAGTGGTAATGTATCTAACACTCTGTCTGAAGAGATTAATTCGGCATTCAGTTTGCCAAGTTCCATATTAAGGAATTCTACATCGAACTTAGCATTGTGAATTACCAAAATATCATTAGATATAAAGTCAAGGAATTCAGATGCAATTTCTGAAAACAATGGTTTATCTTTTAAGAATTCTTCGCTGATGCCGTGAACTTTAAATGCCCCTTTGTCTATATGCCGTTCTGGATTGATGTACCGGTGGAATACTTTGCCTGTTGGAATACGGTTAATCAATTCCACACACCCTATTTCAATAATACGGTGACCAGACTTGACACTAAGACCAGTAGTTTCAGTATCAAGCACTATTTCACGCAGCCCATCTTGTTTGGAAAGTTCTACACTTAACATACTACTAGGATCTGACTGACTGTTGGTAGCTTGTATCGTTTTTTTTCTTTTGGCTACTAATTTTTGTGTAGCACTTTCACCGCCTTTTACTCTAGAATGTCCAGGCGCTTCGGTTATTGAGCTGTTTTTTATACTATCAAGGATAACTTCTTTATCATTCAAGAATTTTTTACCGTTACCTTCTACATAAAGTGAGGTGAGATTTTTGAGTGCTATATCTCCTCCATAGTGGTGGCGCCACACTCCAACAATGTTGTTGTTTTCTACATTTAATAAAGTAAGATTCGGGAGACATTTGCTGCCAATTAAAAATGCAAAACCTATATCGCCAATATGATTATTGCTTATTTCAAGTAAAGTAAGGTTTTTTAGATTGCCTTGACCTATATATCCTGCACCTTCAAAACCAAGTTTATTATTCCTTAGAGTAAGCGAAGTAAGATGTGTAAGTTTACCTAGTTCTTTTACATCTTTAGAATCAACCTCTACATTTATTAAATTAAGCTCTTTAATGTCTTTTTTACTCTGTAAAAAGTTTGCTAGCTTTCTTACATCAATTTTAGCACTTACATTTGATATTGTTAAAGCCTTATCATGTACATATCCACTAAAACCCACCTTACCCTCTGTTAATATACTATGTAAATATTTTAGCTGGCATCTCAGTAGCTGTCAATTGCTTATATAAGATCTTAAACAGCTGGTTTAGGTGCTGTAAAATTCATACTTTTGTGATCAGCTAAGTAAAAAGTCAAGCCTAGGGCAACTCACTAAGCTTTTCTGATTTATTGTTATACAGTTCTTGAGTTTTTTTCTTCCTTTACAAAAGAATCTGTTACTAAATCCTTTAAAGTTTCACCAGGCTTTTCTGGCAATTCAGGTTTAAGTAAATACTCAAGTTCATATATTGCTGCTGTAATTGCTATAGCAGCTAAAGCTGCAATTAAAAATGGTGAACTTATTTCTTCTGTTATGAGTGTTAAAGTTATTAAACCTCCTAGCAGCCCAATTACTGGTGGAACAATAATTGCTGCACCTCTTTCCCATAATTGTGTTTTCTGTTTCTTTTTTTTGCGTCGTTTACACTCTCCTTTTTTTCCTTCAAGTGGAATTTCTTTAACTTGGACTTGCTGACAAAATGTTACCTTTCTTTTTAGCTTTATTTTGTCAGAAAAAGAACATTTTGATAACTCAGTGTAGTCAACTTTTTCGTTAGAATCACCCATAACTTTTTCGCTTCATCAATACCTATATTAAATTATACTCTAAATAAAGTCGAAATATTAATTACTATATTAAACTATACTCTAAAAAAAAGATATTAACTACAAGCCTTGAGCCTGTTAAAGTCTTCTTCAGCGTGGTACGATGACCGCGTCAATGGGCTTGATGCAACTACCAAAAAGCCTTTGGAATAAGCAATATATTTATAATGCTCAAACTCTTCTGGGGTAACATATCTATCAACCTTTACATGCTTTGGAGTTGGTTGCAAATATTGACCAATTGTAATGAAGTCAACTTCGGCGCTACGTAAATCATCCATAACCTGAAAGATTTCTTCTTTTGTTTCTCCAAGACCAACCATAAGCCCTGACTTCGTGAAAAGTTTAGGATTAATCTGTTTCACCATCTTTAGCAAATATAGTGAATGAAAATAACGAGCTCTTGGTCTTATTTTTGCATACAGCCTTGGTACTGTTTCGATGTTGTGGTTATAAACATCAGGTGATGCAATAGCTATTGCTTCAAACGCTCCTTTCTTATTTAAAAAATCAGGAGTGAGGATCTCTATTGTTGTTTCCGAAGTTATCTTTCTAATTTCTTCTATACACCTTATAAACTGATTTGCACCACCATCTGGTAAATCGTCACGGTCAACAGAGGTAATGACAACGTGCTTTAAATTTAACTTTTTTATTGCTTTTGCTAAATTTTCTGGTTCATGAGGATCGAGCTTATCAGGAATGCCAGTTGCAACGTTGCAAAACGCACAAGCACGAGTACAAACAGAACCGAGAATCATCACAGTAGCATGACGTTTATTCCAACATTCACCGATATTTGGACACGCAGCTTCTTCGCATACTGTATGTAAGTTATGTAGCTTAACAGTGTTTAAGGTTTCATTGAATATTTTACCAGCTGGAGCTTTTGCTCTGAGCCATATAGGCTTACTATGCATCTGAAACAGCTAATTCTACCTCTTGTTTTGCTAAAGCTTTCTTTAATCTTCTTTTTATCTTTTGTGCTTCTTTACTTAGTTTAATTGTTTTTGTATTGAGCAAGAAAGCATCAAGATCACCTTTATAGTCTATAGTTCTTAAAGTTCTTGTTGCTATACGAAAGCTAAACTTTTTGTCTAATATATTACTCGTCAATGTAACTTTATGTAAATTTAAGAGAAAGGTACGCTTTGTTTTACGATTTGAGTGCGATACCTTATTACCAAAAGACTTTTTTCTATTTGTTAATTCACAAATTCTACTCACTTCAATATACCAATTTATCCTATTTAACCAGGTTAACCTGATATAGTTAAATAGTCAACTCCCTTGCTTGATTTTTATACCGTATACTGCTTTATAGCCAAAAAACACTGTAATTTTTTCTATTACAAGAGAAACCATATGCTGCATTTCTAATGCTTTACTGCCATTTGTTACTAACAGATACAGCACACCCGAATTTACATTTTGTGCGTATGAGATCTTTTGTGGTTTTGTACATTCTGCTAATTCCTCTCCAACTATACTTCTCCAGTTTAAAATAAGACGTATTTCATTTTTGCTGATCTTATTTTTCATGCATTTTAATGCATAGTTTTCTATTATAGATTTTAATTTCTTTGGCCCGCTATATTTAAACATCTTTCCAGTGCTTAAAATTAAATTATATTACAACTTTCTTATACAAAAACTAACTTATTGTTTTCATGACCCTCGGCCTCACACATAAAAAGCAGTATTTGTATATCTAGCATTTGCCAGAATTTTGTGTTTCCTACCTTGTAATCATTTTTAATTTTAATTTGTTAAATTATTATGAAGCTAAGTAAAATTCGGGTAAAGTATAGTATTCCCAAGAAGATTATCTTTTTACTGTATGCTGTAATTTTCTTATAGCTATCTGTTTTTTAAGATCTTTCTGCAATCCAAGCTGCTTGAATGGCCTCTAATATTTTTTCATTACAATACTTTTCATCATCATCAAACTCTTCTAAATCCAAGACTTTTCTTTTAAGTTCAGTGAATCTAATACTAATTATATCCTCACTGGGAAACTTCTCTTCTAGAGCTTCTGCAATATCTTCTATATCAAGCCATTTCATACTTTCTTTTTCGATAAATTAAACTGGTGCCCATGGGGAGACTTGAACTCCCAAGGTCGCAAAACCCACGGATTTTAAGTCCGCTGCGTCTACCGATTCCGCCACACGGGCCTTATTTATCTAGAGTAAAATTCTACTACTAAATTGACTTCCATGTCTGCTGAATATGGGACTTCGGAATATTGAGGCGCTCTCAAATACTTCACTGAAAGTGCTTTGCTATCTGCCTCTAAATAATCTGGAGCCTTACGTTCTTGTTTTTGTTCAGCCTCTATTAATATAGGAATTTTTGCTGCTCTTTCCCTTATTTTTACTATATCACCAGGCTTCACTCTATAACTTGATATGTTAACCACCTTATCATTAACTGTAACATGTTTATGAGATATAAGCTGTTTTGCCGAGTAAATTGTTGGCACAAAACCAGAGTGATATAAAACAGAACTTAACCTTGATTCTAAGGCACCAATAAAATTATCAGCCGTATAACCCTTTCTTTTGTAGGCATCTAAAAATGTACGTCTAAGCTGTTTGCTTGAAATTGCATAGTAGAACTTAAATTTTTTATGTGCAGCAAACTGCTTACCAAAGTCAGATAACTTCTTAAATCCAAGAATACCATGCTGACCTGGAGGGTATTTTCTTTTATTGACCGAATCTTTTGCTCTACCCCATAAGTTTACACCAAGCCTGCGACTGATTCTATACTTTCTATTGATAACAGTTGTCATACAAAAATTCTCACAATCTAACTATAAATTATTAATGATTTTAACATTGAGTGTCAACTTGTTTTTGCCACTATGATATAGTATACTTCACTTTTAAGTTTTCCTATTAATACATGAATAATCTACTACTAAAATCCATGGCAAATGCTGTCCGCTTTTTATCAATTGATGCAGTACAAAAAGCAAATTCTGGACATCCAGGTATGCCACTTGGTATGGCAGATGTTGCCACTGTATTATTTGCTAAATATCTAAACCATAACCCTGATGATTCTAAATGGTTTAGTAGAGATCGTTTCGTCCTATCAAATGGTCACGGTTCGATGCTGCAATACTCTATATTATATCTGACAGGCTATATTAGTATAGATGAACTAAAAAACTTTAGGCAACTTACATCAAAAACTCCAGGTCACCCAGAATTTGGCTTAACTTCCGGTATAGAAGCAACAACAGGCCCGCTTGGTCAGGGATTTGCCACTGCTGTTGGCATAGCACTTGCTGAATCGATTCTTGAAAAGCAGTTTGAAATCAGTCACTACACTTACGTAATGCTAGGAGATGGTTGTCTTATGGAAGGTATAAGCCATGAAGCAGCGTCCCTTGCTGGGCATCTTAAATTAAATAAGCTGATAGCACTTTTTGACGACAATGACATCTCTATAGACGGCTCTACTAGCCTCTCTTGCTCTGATGATATAGAAAAGCGTTTTTCAGCGTATGGATGGAATGTTGACAAAATCGATGGGCATGACTTTGATGCTATATCCCTTGCAATAGAGCAGGCGCAAAAGTCTGATAAACCTACACTAATCTGTTGCAAAACTATTATCGGAAAATTTTCGAGCCGTGCTGGCACATCTTCTGCTCATAGTGGTGCCTTTACAGAGGAAGATGTAAAACAGATGAGAGAAAAATTGAATTGGAACTATGAACCATTTTATGTACCAAAAGATGTGAAAAACGCTTGGATGGAAACAGTTAAGAGGGCAAAACAAAACTATACATCCTTGATCAATGAAGAACTACAAAGAAGACTTGAGAAACGTTTGCCGAATAACATCGAGAGTGATTTGGCTAACCTGAAGAAACAAATATGTGAGCTCATGCCAAACGAAGCTACTCGATCTTCTTTCGGTAGAGTAATGGAACTATTAACTAAGTCTATGCCAGAACTAATTGGTGGCTCTGCTGATCTTACCGGTTCAAATTGTACTAAATATAAGCACATGCAGGCAATAGATAGTAATAATTATGGTGGCTCTTATGTACACTATGGAGTGAGAGAGCACGCTATGGCAGCTTGTATGAATGGTATGGCTCTTCATGGTGGAATTATTCCTTATGGTGGAACTTTTTTAGTATTTTCCGATTACTGCCGCCCTGCTATACGTCTTTCAGCTTTGATGAAACAGCAGGTTGTATATGTAATGACTCATGACTCAATTGGAGTAGGGGAGGATGGTCCAACTCATCAGCCAATAGAGCATTTAGCTTCTCTGAGAGCTATACCAAATCTGTATGTTTTTAGGCCAGCAGATGCAATTGAAACTTTGGAATGCATTAACATTGCACTTGAAAAAAAAGAATCTCCATCGTTATTTGCACTTTCAAGGCAAAATATTAATTACATGCACTCTTATACTGACCAATTGGCCAACCTATCAAAATTTGGTGCATATATACTATGCGAATATTCAGGGAAACTAGAAGTGACGATATTTGCTACCGGATCTGAAGTTGAAATTGCAGTTGAGGCAAGAGAAAAATTACAGGAAAAAGGTGTAGGAACAAGGGTCATTTCTATGCCGTGTTGGAGGCTTTTTGACGAGCAAAGTGATGAATATAAAGCGGTAGTATTAAATAATGACAGCATCAAAGTTGCAATTGAAGCTGGAAGTGAAGTGGGTTGGCATAAATATATAGGTTCAAACGGTATATTTATTGGCATGAAAAATTTTGGAGAATCAGCACCTTATGAAGCTCTTTATAAGCATTTTAATATTAGCGCTGATTATGTAGTAAAATGTGTTTGTGAAAACGCTTTTTATCATTCCACTGCGCATAAAATTACTTAATGCACTCAGCAAGTGCCGTTATTATGATATATATAACAATGTTACAAAAATAATATCATAGAATTCAAGAATTACTACGTGCTAAAAAAAGCAAAATGCTGTTTATAAGAATAAATGGCAAACACTCAACCAATTTCTATTTGTAAATCAGGTGAAGTCAAACCTATAAAAAATTTTGGAGTGTTCGTATGCGCCAAGAAAGGTAATTTTTTAAAAAATATCTTAAATTATTAATCAAAAACTACCTTACTCTACACTTCCGCCATTTTCTTCAATTTAAGCTACAGCAGCAGCAAGGATTTTTTAACTTGCCAAACAGGTACAAATTTAAAACCCTAAAAACCATTTAAGGAAGTTACAAGGTTAGTAGTTTGATCAATTTCAACATTACTAAGTGTTGTATTTGCCTTATACAAACAGTAACATCCTGCTGTAAGAAAAATTAATGCGGCTACAGCGAGTGAAAGACACATTGCTAAATGAAACATTGTCAAACTTGCACCAATAGCAAATGCTCCAGATAATACAAAGGAAATAGAGGCATAATTACCTTGCCTTTTACTATTAGTGCTTGCTCCTAAGAATTTTTCATATTTACTATTTAGCTCTTTGTTTTTACCTTCAAGTTGTTTCTGTAGACCTTCAATACGATTCTCTAGTGTGCTTTTATGTTTCTTGAGTTCGGTTGTTACCATACTCTCTAATTCACTTTGTAGTTGAGTACTTTTTTCATTGATAGTCTTTAGATTATCCTTTAATTGAGTGTGTTCTTCAGTGCATTGAGTTATTTTAGTTAAGTCTTGCCTTACACAATCTAGACCCTGTTTTAAGTCGCTGTTCTTAGAGTCAAGTTCTTCAAATTTTTCATTGTGTTCTTCCTGCATATTGTTAATTTGAGTTTGTGTGACCTCAAGTGTCTTAGCTATTTTTTCATACCATTTCTGTATACCTACAACATCTGAACTGCTATTTGCAGAGCTATGACTTTCTACATTATCTGCATTATCAATATGAACGCCACTGCTACAATTGGGTTTAAGACTATTAAGTAATTCTAGACCACCATTAGCTTGCTTACCTTCAGGCTCTTGAGATTTCTTCTTATTAATTGCCTTAATGAAGTGACTCGTATTAATAGTGACTTTTCCTTCAATTTTAGCACGATGTATAATATCCCATGCTGTTTGATTTATTAAATATTCTAACTCAGCTCCCGAGAAACCATCAGTTTCATTTGCAAGCTTTTTAGTATCTACTTTAACTTCCAAACCTTCAGTATCTTTGAATTTTTTTATATACAAGTTCAATATCTTCTCACGCTGGGTCTGATCTGGCAAAGGAATTTCAATATGATTAGAGAGACGGCCTGGCCTAATAAACGCTTTGTCTAAAACATCTTTACGATTAGTTGCAGCAATCACTGTTACACCTTCTAGTGGGTTGAAACCATCAAGTTCGGTTAAAAACTGATTAACAAGGCTGCTGTATGATTTAGCATAAGCAGAACTATCGTTACCACGTTCTGCAGCAATACAATCAATTTCATCTATAAAAATTATACAAGGAGCATTTGCTCTTGCCTCTTTAAAAAGTTCTCTTACGCGCGCTTCAGCTTGACCAACATACGATTTTTGAAATTCAGAGGCAGAAACACTAATAAACTTTACGTTGGCTTGACATGCAATTGCACGAGCAATTTTGGTTTTACCATTTCCGGGTGGACCATAAAAAAGGTAGCCTTTTTCTGGTTTGTAACCTGTCTTTTGAAGTAATGCTTTATTTTTTTCTGGAATAATATCAAGAATCTTGTTTAGCTCCTTTCTCACGCTTTCTAAAATTATTATATCATCAAGTGTTGTTTTATTTTTCGATTTTGCTGGATCAAAAATTTCTATTGAAGAGCCACTTTCTTTTGATCCAATAGATAAATTCTTGATCTCTTGCATCTGAACCTTATGACAATATAAATTAATCGAAGTAGATTTTTTAAGATTCATTAAAGCTTCTACTCCTTTATCACCAATTTCGTTCCCATCGAAATTAAGTTGAGTAAGGTTTTTAAGATTAGCTAAAGCTTTAGCTCCTATGATTGTTGTCAACTATAAATTTCATATTTTGTAAAATCTTTGAAAACCCAGTTGTTTTTAAGAGTATAGAAAATGGTTGTTAGAAACTTCCTAGCAGTTGCAGTAATAGCCTTAGCAGCACCACGCTTTTTTTTCACATGTTCATAAAAGCTTCTCAAATAAGGGCTATAACGTATAGCAATCCAAGTACACTGTACTAAAGAAGTACGACCTATTTTCGGTCCACGTTTGGTAATCTTTCCAATTGTACATTGTTGATTAGATTGAGAAACTCGTGGTACAATTCCAAAATAAGCTGTCAGTTTTTCTGGATTACTAAAATTATTAATATCACCAATTGTTGCAACAAAGACAGCTGCAGAAATTGCACCAATGCCTTTAATACTGATGAGATTATTAAATCCAGGGAGCTGTTTGGCAAAAGCTATCATTTCCTTTTCAAGTTTTTTGAGACTTTCTCGAATAACTTCCAGGTTACTGCTAATTACTTCAATCTCAACCTTTTCCAAGTAACTCCAATCACGTTTACCTAGAGAGCGTTCAAATCCCGTTTTGGTTGTCAGTACTTCCTTTTTAATCTTTATTCCGTGGTAATTGAAAAGTCCATGCATTTTATTGATTAAAGATACCCGTGATTTTACTAACTGATCTCTTGTTTTAAGAAGAGAAGCTAACTGTTGGCATTGTTTGCTCTTGCATTTTGCTTCAGGCAACATATCTTTGCTGAGAAAAAAAGCAATAGCTCTTGCATCATGTTTATCTGTTTTATTTACAGAACGACGAATAACTTCAAATTGCAAGGGAGCAACCACAACAACACGCTTAACGCAGGGTGACACTTCATCATAAAAGAAACAGCTATTCCCTGTTGCTTCAAAAGCTACTTCATCTGTTTCTCGAAGATCTTTAATAAATTTATCTAAATCCTGTAAGCGAAATGTTTTAATATGCTCTGGTTTTTCCTGTTCTAAATAACAAACAGTAAAACTATTAGTATGTAAATCAACACCTATATAACGCATAAATTTTCCCTCTTATTGAATACTCCAATATATCAGAGTAGAATATTACCGGTTGGTCCATTCTCCTATACGCGGTCACTAAATTTTATAGGCCGCATGATGGTTTTCGGTGGCAGGGGCGATTAATCTCCCTCACGAGGTCTTTTTCCTGTATACTGCAAAAAGCAGAAAGGGCCTCACAAAAACTTTCAACCTGCCACCTATCCACTCTGAGAAGTTATTATACCTTCTCATGCTTCCAACCAAGCAATAACAATTCATATCATCTCCCTCATCACCAATTTTGTTATAATCTAAATTAAGTTGAGTAAGGTTTTTAAGATTAGCTAAAGCTTTAGCTCCCTCATCACCAATTTTGTTATAATCTAAATTAAGTTGAGTAAGGTTTTTAAGATTAGCTAAAGCTTTAACTCCCTCATCACCAATCTCGTTAAAACTTAAATCAAGTTGAGTAAGGTTTGCAAGATTACCATTAGCTAAAGCTTCTGCTCCTTCATCACGAATATAACATCTTTTTAAACTAAGCTTTGTAATACTAAGATTGCTCTGTAAAAAGCTTACTAATTCACTTATGTTTATTGTTTTCGAGTACAAATCAAGAAAGTCGCCTTTAACAAATTTATTAAAATCCATTTCGTTTTTTCATTAAATATATAAACATTTTAATCTATATTTTAATAATTATCAAGTTTTTTATAAATTTAATGAAAGTTATAGAAAGTGCTCAGCATCACAAAAAATTTACTTTATTTTTAAGTAGAAAAACAGCACGTACCTTTGTGAAAACGAGTTGCATGATAAGAAAGCTGGTGAAATGTTTCGAGTAACTTTTCCGTTTCTATTATCCACTTGGCAGCAAGAATAAAGTTTTAATCATTCCATGGTTTCTGTATAATTTTCAAAACTTAATTGATATATATGAAGGTAATAATAGGTAGCACTAGTAAACAATTAGGAGATTCAATAGCAAGTGGGCTAAATGCTCAGCTATTACCTACTCAGGTATCAAGATTTGCCGATGGTGAGGTAAATGTAGAAGTAGCAAATGATCTACGTGATCAAGAAGTATACGTAGTGCAATCTCTTTCTTCCCCTGTAAATGATAACCTTATGGAGCTTTTGCTTACAATTGATGCAGCAAAGAGGTCAGGAGCCAAGAGAATAACGGCTATTATTCCTTATTACGGATACAGTAGGCAGGATAGGGTTATTAAAAACAATAATATGCAATCTGCTTTAAGTGCTAAATTAGTTGCAAATCTTATTCAAACTGCAGGTGCAAATAGCGTTGCTGCTATTGATTTGCATTCAAGTCAAATTGAAGGTTTTTTTGATATATCAATTACTAATTTAAGCTGTTTTAAAGTATTTGTTAACTCTATATACAAGGAGAATTTGGCAATAGTTGCGCCTGATGTTGGAGCAATTGGAAGGGCTCGTACTTTTGCAAAGATTTTAGAGGAAAAATACAAGTTAGATAATGATATTGTTGTAGTAGATAAATATAGAGAAAAAGCAGGTACATCTCAGGTAATGAATGTAATCGGAGAAGTTGCAAACAAAAATTGCGTCATTGTTGATGATATAGTTGACTCTGGCGGAACATTATGTAATGCAGCCCTTGCTTTAAAAAATCGCGGAGCAAAGTCTGTAGTTTCATGCATCACACATGGCGTACTTTCAGGAAATGCAGTTGAAAAAATCTCTTCCTCTTCTTTAGATAAATTAGTAGTTACGGACACCGTATTTCACAAATTCGAAAAAACTGATAAGATAAAGGTTGTTTCAATTGCAAACATTTTAATTTGCTTCATGCAAGGAGGTAAAAGTGTCAGCTAGGTCAACAGAAGATGTCATCACTTCGCTAATAGAATTTGCAAACAAGAGAAAAATAACAATTTCCAGAGAAGAAATGCTTAAAACTTCACAGCTTGTGAGGATTAAGTTATCCGATGATGAGATTCAATACTACTCAAAAGAACTGACAATGCTGGATTGGATACATGATACTTTGTTGAAAGTTAATACTGAAGGTGTTTCTCCTATGCGTTATGGAACTATGGATAAGGATATCCACGTACGCGATGATATTATAAATTCTCAAAACATTAAAGAAGAAATATTATCCAATACAAAATCGGAGCATGGGTATTTCGTAGTACCGAAGGTTATAAACGATTAAGATAAAGCAAGATTTATACCAATTTTATAGATCTACTTTCAAAAATAAGACCAATCTGGTAAAGAAGCATTCGTTGGAGTAAAAACCATTTTTTGATTTTTCTTTACTAAATCTACTAAATATAATTTAGAGTTGCTTGGTGATTCTATTTTTGTAAAAATAATTTCTCTACTATTTGGTAGCCATGCTGGAGATTCAATTTTATGACCCTCTGAAAGGAGACGTTCTTCTTTGCCATCTGGTTTCATAACTCCTATGTAAAATTTTCCTGACTGAATCTTTGTAAAAGCTATCAGATCTCCTTTTGGCGACCAAACAGGTGTAGCATACTTTCCACTTCCAAAACTAATTCTCTTAGGTTTTTTGCTTTTCTTAGTGAAATCTATGATATATAGTTGCTGACTTCCACTTATATCAGAACTAAAAACCATGTACTTTTGATCTGGAGAAAAAGAAGGAGAAGTACTTATAGCTGAACCTTTAGTAATTTTTTTTGTTCGTTTACTACTTAAATCTAGAGATAATATATTCGTTTCACCACTCAATGAGTGGGAAATTAAAAGAGATTTACCATCAGGAGAAAATCTTGGTGCAGAAATAACTCCTTCGAATGCACTGATTATTGATTCAGTGTTATCTTTTAAATTTTTTAATATTATATAACTTTTACCATTTTTGTATGAGATGTAAACGATACCCTTTCCATTTGGTGAGAATCTTGGTGTTGACACAAATTTATCACCATTTGTTAAGTATCTTATATTACTTCCATCTCGATTCATCACAGCAATTTTACGGACGGATTTGTAATTGCTATCTTTTTCTTCAGCAATATAAGTTATTTTTGTGTTGAAGTACCCTTTCTCACCAATCAATCTATCATGTATCATATCCGAAACGAGGTGACTGATTTTTCTCCAGTCTTTTGCTGGAAAAACAACCGACTGAACAAGCAATTCTCTTTTTGTAAAACTGTCAAATAAACGAAAGGATAGCTTTAAATTTCTGTTTGATACTTCACTTAAACTTACTGTGACTATGGTATCGCTTTTCCGAGATTCAGTTTCTATGCTACGTTTTATATTAAATAAGCCACTATTAGATAGATTTGTTTCAATTACCTTTGTGATGCTTTCACTTAGCTCACTTTCCATTTCTGTCTTGCATGCACATTTAGATACAACAAGATCAATATTACCAATATTGCTTTTTTTTATATCAACATATAAAACAGCTTTTGTGGAATAAGGAAGAAATAACGAAACGAGCAATATTAATTGAACGAATAACTTCATTCTTTCATTTCATACCTGTTCTATCTGGACTTCAATTATAGGTCTTTTTAGTAAATATTCTTTTAAGATACTAAATATTGAGCTCTCAATTTTATTTCTTATTTTTTTTATCGGCTGTGAGTCAAATGCTGACTCAACCTTCTTTATGATCTTTTGCATAATGGCTGCATCTTTTTGCGCTTCGAAAACACCAGGTGCAAATACTTTTGGCTTAGCAAGCAGTTTATTTTTCTTGTTTACAACTGCTGTCACTACGATAGCTCCGGCATCTCTCATTCTCTCACGCATTTTTATAACGCTGCATTCTGGATGACGGAGTAACATACCATCAATACCAAAGTAGTCGACATCAATTGAGCTAACTTTTTCCCCATTTTCCAAATTAACGATATCACCTGGTGCAATCATTATTGCTTTTTTCACACCGCACTCTTTAGCAAACTTTACATGTGCATCCGTATGAATATACTCACCATGAACTGGAATAGATATCTTAGGTTTTATCAAAGAATACATTTCCCTTAGCTCTGCTTTTACTGGATGTCCGGAAGCATGAACGTTCTCTGTTTTTTCAGTAATAACTTCTACTCCCATCTCAATAAAGGCATTGAGCATATTATGTGCACGAGTTTCATTGCCAGGAATGATTTTTGATGAAAAGATCATGGTATCACCTTGCTGCATTTTAAATGCTTGATGACTCTTAGCGGCAAGTCTTGCGGTAGCTGCTGGTGGCTCACCTTGACAACCTGTGCAAAGTAGCACCAGCTTTTCCCTTGGAAAATTTACTGCCTCCTTTGCTTCTAGAAACTCAGGAGAATCAGTTAAATAACCACTATCCTGCGCAACTTTCACTATTCTCCATAAAGATCTGCCAAGTAAAACAACCTTCCTATTTAGTGCTTGTGCAGCTTTAGCGATAATCTCAATTCGCGCCACATTCGAGGCAAATAGCGATACAGCAACCAATTTTTTAGACCGCTTTATTATATTGTAAATATTATCATAAATTTCACTTTCTGACTCAGGGTGATGCTTGCTTAATATATTGGTTGAATCGCAAATTGCTGCAAGCAGGTCACCTTTATCGCCAATTTCTTTTAGACGCTCCATATTAGAAGTTAATCCAACAACAGGTTTTGGATCAAATTTCCAGTCTCCGGTATGGAGTGCACTACCTATTTCAGTGCTAATTAATATTGAATTTGCCTCAGGAATTGAATGAGTTACATTTATAAACTCGACGGTAAAAGGACCCAAATTTATGCTGCCATTTATGTCTACCTCTTTCACAGGCACTATACCTTCCAATCGAAATTCTTTTAGTTTCTCTTTAAGAAAATTAACCGTAAACTTTGTTGTATATATGGAGCACTGCAACTCTTCCCACAAGTGAGGCACTGCACCGCAGTGGTCCTCATGTGCATGTGTAATTATTATTCCAAGTAAATCTTTTTTTCTTTGAGCAATAAAGTCTATATCAGCAATGAGCAACTCAACACCTGGCATAGTTTCATCTGCAAAACCAACACCAAGGTCGATCATAATCCACTTACCTTGGTAATGATATAGGCTAACATTCATCCCGATTCTTCCTACTCCCCCAAGCGGAAGAAATAAAAACTCATTTTTGTTTATATTCATTAAATTTAAATTATTAAAACCTGAGAATAGCAAAACTGCGACCTTAAATAAAGGAATTTATCACTTTTGCATAACTTAAAAAATCTTTTCACTAAAAGAGAAGGCTTTCAAATTGGTAAAAAGAATTAAGTGTAGACAGCTACCTCTTTATATCATTTAGCAAATTTCTCATTTTTTTTTTACTTTTCCAAAGAATCCTTCAGATTTCTGCTCTACACTTTCATGTTCCTCTTCCTCAAGCGCTTTTAATAGCTCAATCTGCTTTTGGGTTAAATTCTTTGGATTTAAAGTCTCAACTATTACCTGTACGTATAAATCACCACGAGCATGTGAGTTCATATATGGCATACCCTTTTCCCTACAACGTAGTTTGGTACCAGTTTGAGTGCCTTCAGGGACCTTTACTTTTATTTTAGCTCCATCAATTGATTGAATATCGATTTCACCACCAAGCACTGCTAGTGTCATTCTTATAGGCACTTTACAGTGTAAATCTGCTCTATTGCGAGTGAAGATCTGATGAGTAGCTATTTTCACACATACGTATAAATCTCCGCTTTTTCCACCTCTTGCTCCAGCTTCTCCTTTACCACTGACCCTTACCTTAGCTCCTTCTTCTATGCCTTTTGGAATTGAAACGGAGATATTTACTTCATCTCTTTTACGCCCACTTCCACCGCATTTCTTACATTTATTTTGTATTATTTCTCCTTCCCCATAGCATGTAGTACACGTTCTTTCAATGGTAAAAAAGCCCTGCTGAGTTCTAATTCTACCGCTTCCCTGGCATGTGTTGCACTGAACTGGTTTGATTGCTCCTTCGCTACCTGTGCCTTGGCATGTATTACATTTTATATTTGTCACATAATGTATAGGTGCTTGTATTCCTTTAAATGCATCTTCTAAGGTAATTTTAAGGTCGTAGCGCAGATCTGCTCCAGATACTCCTGTTGTACTTCTTTTTGTTCTTGACCTACTTGTACTGCCGCCGAATCCTCCACCAAAAAAATCGTTAAATATATCGCTAAAATCCCCTCCAGCTTGGCTGAAATCAAATCCACCGGAAGCACCATCGTGACCATAACGATCATAACCTGCTCTTTTTTCAGAGTCAGATAGAACTTCATATGCAGCTGTTACTTCTTTAAATTTTTCCTCTGCTTCCTTATTACCAGGATTTCTGTCAGGATGATATTTTAATGCTAGTTTTTTATATGCTTTTTTTATCTCGTCAGTACTAGCATTTCTGCTCACTTCTAGCAGATCATAGTAGTCTTTTTTGTTCATATACAATAGCTCAGTATTTTATCTTTAAAGATAGGTATTACATATATGAATTTCAAGTATGACCTCTATTTCCTATAAAATATGGTGCACCCTGAGCGACTTGAACGCCCGACCTTTTGATCCGTAGTCAAATGCTCTAATCCAACTGAGCTAAGGGTGCTTGCACAAAGTTGACTTTAACAGATTTTATAGCTTATTTCAATTGGTTTAGCTAAAAATAAAACTCTTATCATGTATGAAACCTGTAAGAAATTGTACTAGCTCTCTTAAAGGATAACTTAAGTTAACAATTTCCAATTACTTTGATTTTAGAACCGCTATCCGAATAAGAGCTTTTCACATTATACAACCATTATTCTGCTAACAAATAGCAGAATAACGGTTGTATAAACTATTTTGGCTATATCAGAAGATGGGTTATGCAGAAACCTTAAAATACTTCTTGCTTGCCAAGGAGAATAAATACATTCCTACAAACAAGCAGATACTCAATATCGATGCATAGGAAAACTTGAAAATTAAATCTTTAATATATCTTGATAAGCATTTACCTGCAGAAATTTTGTATAGTAGTCCAACACAAACAATCGTACTATCAATGACTGATGCTATAATTAAAGTGATGAAATTTGCCATATGAAAATTCAATTTGGACTTTAATTTTTTTAAAATAACTATGCTTGAGAGAAGAGAGACTAGAATTGCAGTATATGAAACCAATATTACCAAACTAAAATTTTGCAATTTAAAAAGACAGCATATCACTGTACACACTATTAAGCTGTAAGTAGCTTTGCTTCTACCATGAAACTCAACCATTGAGTTTACAACTAAAGTGGCTCCCACAAATAAGGTAGCACATATCATTAATTTATTTGAAGTGTTAAGTAAAGAAAGACTGATAAGCAAGAGTATTGATAAAATGGACATAATAACCTACCCAAATTTAATAACATGCATTTATTTTAATCAGACATTACACATAATGAAAAATTTGTCTAGCGTAATCAAAAGTTATTTAAACTAGTACCTAAGTCTTTCAAATCTATTCTTATAATATCCTTTATATTGAGAGCTTTCTCCTCTGTCACTTTTCCAATACATGAAAAAACTATACCTTTAAACAATTCTTCAAACTTCCGCTGATTTTGTGGGGCAATGGTTACTAATATTCTACTTTGCGATTCAGAAAACATTATTATCTTGTTTATTATGTCTGTATTTTGTGTTTTTCCTATTGGTACTAGTGAAAGATCAATTTCAGCACCAAGGTCTCCTGCAATTAGCGATTTTGCCAGAGCAATAATTAAGCCGCCTAAGTTTGGTGCAATTGCAGAGGCAATTATGCCATCTTTTATTGCCTGGTTGTAACGTTCATACAACTTCCTAGCGCTCTTTGCATCAACTTTTGGCACGTTGTTATTATCTATTCCACTATATAACTGATATTCAGATCTACCAAGCTCATCGTGGGTTGTACCAAGCACATATATCAAGTCCCCTGGCATTTTCACATCAAGCGATACCGCATTTTCAATATTGTCTATAACTCCAATTGCTGAAATGAGTAATGAAGGTGGTGCAGATATCATCACTTTCTCGCCATTTTCGTCATATCCCTTGAAGTCATTGAACATACTGTCTTTTCCGGATATGAATGGCGTTTTAAATGCAGTTGCAAAGTTATAACAAGCCTCTGCAGCTCTCTTTAGTTGCCACAACCTTTCGGGATTATAAGCATCGCACCAGCAAAAATTATCGAGCAACGCTAGATGATTTATATTTCCTCCTGCAGCTACGTAGTTGCGTATTGCAGTGTCAATCGCACATGCTGCCATGTGATAAGTGTCAATTTCTCCATAACTTGAGCCAAATCCCTGCGATTTTACAACACCTTTGTTTGAAGAAAGGACTGGCCTCGAGACAACAGCTTCACTGCACACTCTTCCCTTGCCTTGCAGTGGTTTCAGTATTGACGATCCTTGAACCTCATGGTCATATTGCACCACTATAAACTCTTTGCTGCGTATGTTTGGTCTGCTTAGCATTTCTTTTAGTGCAAAGGTGTCATCCCAGTGCTTGACACTGGAATCTATCTCAAGCTCAACTCTGCCATCGCACGTATTTTGACATAAAGTTTTAGATTTATTTGCAGACAAAGCCTGCTGGATTCCAGTGTCAAGCACTGGGATGACAGGAGAGAATTCTGGAATGACAGCGTATGGGTTAGATTTTCCAGACCATGGCTTTGTTTGTAAATGCACTTTGGGATTACCGTCATGCAGAAATTCAGTTTCGATGTCCATTATTACTGCCCCTGGGGGACATTTAACAACGGCTTTGCCACTTTTGTTGAATTCTCCAATTACACAGACCTCCACATCATGTGTTTCCATGATTTGCTTAAACGCAGGAAGATTTTCTTCTGGCACTGCTAAGGTCATTCTCTCTTGTGATTCTGATATCCATATTTCCCACGGAGCCATACCATGGTTTTTAAGGAGAACCTTGCTCAAATCAACTTCAAATCCGTCTTTTCCCATTTCACCAATGGATGATGATAGACCGCCTGCTCCATTATCCGTTATTGCATTATAAAGACCAAGATCTCTTGCTTCTACGACGGCGTTGGATAATTTTTTTTGTGTTATAGGGTCGCCAATTTGCACAATTGTTGAAGGGCTGTTTCCCGACAATGCCTCTGAAGAAAAAGTTGCACCGTGAATTCCATCCCTTCCAACTCTTCCACCAATAATTACGATTTTATCACCGTTTTTGGGTTCTTTTATGTGTGAAGGTGCATTATTTATATTCCGTGGAATAATTCCGATGCTTCCAACAAAAACTAATGGCTTTCCACAGAATCTATCGTCAAAGTATACCGACCCAAGTTGCGTTGGAATACCGGAGCAATTACCAGCAACATTAACACCGTGAATCACTTCTTTCATTATATATTTTGATGGTAAGATTTTATCAGTACGCTCTTTATCTCTATAAAGTTTGCCTTTTGATTCTTTGGCAAAGCAAAAGTAATAAGTATTCATGATAGGTTCTGCACCTTTGCCAAAACCGACTATATCTCGGTTAACTCCAAGCACTCCAGTCATTGCTCCACCAAACGGATCGAGAGCTGAAGGACTATTGTGAGTTTCAACTTTATCTACAATCAAGTAATCGTCATCAAAAATTATTCCTCCTGCGTTGTCGGAGAAAACTGACACGCATATGTTAGAATTTATCTCACGCGTTGCACGCTTAATATAATGAGCATATAGACCGTCTTTTATTTCATCAATAGGGGAGCAAAAAATATTGTGTTTACAATGTTCAGACCAAGTCTGTGCCAGAGACTCAAGTTCAATATCATATGGATTTCTACCGAGTTTTTTAAAGTAATCCTTTATAGCTTTCATTGCTGCCAGCGAGAGCCCTAAAGTGCCATTACCATCGATTCCATCTCTGCTGATTTTTTCAAGCTCTTGGTCACTTACATTGAGTTTGACAGATTTTGCTCCATTATTACCTGGTGTCATCCCAGTGCTTGACACTGGGATCCATTCTTTTTTTTCCTGGTCACGCGCTGTAATGACACCAGGTGAGGTATTTGGTTTACTGTAATACTTCCAATGGCAATTGCCGTTTTCTTTATAGACAAGTGTGCAATATTCAGTAATAGGATTGAATTCCTGTTTTATGTTATCTTCGGTTGAAAAACCTCCTTGACTTAGAATCAATTTTGAACTTCTTGCCTTGATAGAAACACTTTCATCAATGTGGCCTTTGCTCATTAGATATTCTCTAACAATTTGTTTTGCCGTGTTGCCTACGTTATCGGTCATGCCAGGTAAAAAGCTTATCTCCA
The DNA here is from genome assembly GCF_020405475.1 of Wolbachia endosymbiont of Tribolium confusum. NCBI lineage: Bacteria > Pseudomonadati > Pseudomonadota > Alphaproteobacteria > Rickettsiales > Anaplasmataceae > Wolbachia > Wolbachia endosymbiont of Tribolium confusum. Next base: position 22,076 of record NZ_JAIZNT010000006.1, read on the forward strand.
AGCCCCACTTTGCTTGTGATTCTATGAAGTTATATTGAACTTCTTCAAGGTTTTCATTGTAGGAATAATAACGGCAGTCTTGTATGACTTTATTATAAAATAGCCCACAAATTTCTTCATGTAATTTTGATGGTAATTCTTTGCTTATGTAAATCAAGTAAACATTAACTACCCTTCTGCGGCCAACTTGTTCACATTTATTAAAAACTTCTATTCTGATGTTTGCCATGTAATATTGTGAAAGACTTTAATATATCATAGCATAAGAAACTGCGAGCACATTTATATTTTAAATAATTTCTATACAATAAAAGTGTTGTATTAATTGTTACTGTTAGTGGGAAGAGTTTTTACTGTTAATGTGAATGAGTCCCTTTTTGATATGCTGGTTCAGCACATATTTTCTGAATATGAAAGAGAAAAAATTCCCGAGATAAAGATCATACTTCCCTGCAAGAGGGATGTGATAGCATTGCTGAGTGCATTCAAGAATTACAGAACTATAATTTTGCCAGAGATAGTTTCACTAGAAAACATTGATGAAGAAGATTTAATATTAAATCTTGATAGAGTTAAAGTTATTAACCCGACAAAGAGAACGCTGCTACTCATTCAATTTATATTGGAGTGGAATAAAAAACACAATGATAGTTTTCCAATCGATCTAGTTTACAGTTTGCCGTCATTACTTCAATATACCCAAATAGCGGATTGTTATCAGCTTGATGAGCATTCGAAGAAAATGGAGAATTTCATAAACTTACTTATCAAAACTTGGAGTAACACTTTAAAAAATTTAGGAGTAGTAGATATACTAAAGCATAAGAGTGACTACATAAACAATATGATAGCCTCCCTGCAGAAAGATCAGCATATGATCTTTATTGGAATTGGAAAGGAGGAGATTTATAAGTTGTTGATTAAAGCTGTATACGACCTGCCATTTGGAAAGATAATTTTACCTAATCTGAATTTGAAAATTAAAGAGAAAGATTGGCAATCACTTGATAAAAAACATTATCAATATTGCCTGAAAGATCTGCTCGATTATTTAAGTATAGGCAGAGAGGATGTAAGTTTTCTGCCAGAAGCGTGTTCTCCAGTGCCCAGACACTGGGATCCAGAAAACTTAACTTTAAATGAGTGCACCAGGTGGCTGTACAATAGAAACTGGATTCCAGTGTCAAGCACTGGAATGACACCATCTACTACTCAAATTACCTGCAAATTACAATGTTCGTACACTAAAAATCAGAGAGCTGGGATGACAGGAAGTCCTGAGCTAGATTATATCTTTGATACAACTGCCGATCTAAGCAAAGTTAGTAATGGACATATTGGCAATATTGAAGTCATCACTTGTGATTCGAGGGAGGAAGAAGCACAAGTGACGTCACTGATTATAGAGAATGAGGGTTATGAAAACGTTTCTTTGTTTGTCTTTGATAAATTACTTGCAGCTCGTATGGCGTGCACCATATCGGAAAACTATTCTTGTATAACGCTCCTATTTTACAGCATTGAAGTTTTGACTTCAAATTGGAACAGTGTGGCACTGCTTTCGCTACTAAAACATAGTCTAGTGACTTTTGGTTACACTCAAGAAGAGTACGCTCGTGTTTTATCTGAGTTTGAGATAGAGATATTACGTAGCTTCAGTGCGAACGGCCGAAGCAGTATTATAAATGCTATCAATGCCCGTGAAAAGCTAAAATATAAAGAGGATATATTATTTATTATCAATAAGTTAAAAGATATATTTAATCCTTTACTTTATTCTATAAATCGTCCTATTTCTGATGTAGTAGTAGCTCACTTGCAATGTATTAATTTGCTTTCTGGGGTAGATTTTTCAGAGCTAAATAATGAAGTAGGTAATTTTACCCGTGATTTCTTAAATGCATGTGACGGTATAGCAATTGAGTGTTCCTTAGAGTTATATAGTCAAATCCTGATATTATTTTTAAAAAGGAAGTTTTTTTCTCCAGAAAATAACTTTGATAAATTTAGCTTATATCAAAATAAAGTTGTAATACTTGCTGGATTTAATGATATACCAAATTTTCAGAATCCGTTTTTGAGTGCACTGAATAGAGAAAAATTTAACCTTCCTTCTGTGCAAGAAGAGCAAGGGTACTTTTTGTATACTTTGCGCAATTTATTTGGTGCCGGCAAGGTTTATATTACGAGGCTAGTGAGTGATAGAAAATCAATTCTATTGCGCCGTTTGGAAGTTCTGTTACAAGAACCAAAATATCCTTATCGCAATTGGCTAAGAATATTAAATACACCTGAGTGCATTGTTCCATGTACTCAGCCTATGCCAAAACCTCAAGCCAAAGTCAGAGAAGAAAAAATGCAAGTGATGTCTTGCAGTGCGGTAGAAAAACTGATTCGTAACCCTTATTCATTTTATGTTGAATACATACTGAACCTTAGACAGTTGAAAGACTTAAATTTTAAGCCATCGATATTGGAGTTTGGCACTATGGTACACAATATTTTTGCAAGATATTTACGCAACAAAAAGTCGCTAATGATTATTGCACGAGAAGTATTCTTGTCTAATCGGTTCCACTTTTCAAATATGTGGTGGATAAGACTGCAAAGAATAACTCAATCTTTTGTCGAATTTAATGAGGTGAGAAACAATCATGTCGAGTTAGAGAAGGAGTTTTCTTATCCAGTATTTCATGATCAGTGTCAAGCTACTCGAGTGACAGAAGAAATTTCACTGACATCAAGATGTGATAGAGTTGAGTATCTACCAGGTGGGCAAGTAGCAATTATAGACTATAAACTTGGTTCACCACCTTCCAATGAGGAAGTTATGTCAGGATTTTTCCCGCAATTAATTTTACAAGCTTTAGCAGTGGAATACACAACAAAAAAAGAAGTCTCGGAGCTTGCTTATTGGAAACTTGATTATGATAAAATAAAGGTTATTGCTTTGAAAGATTATAGACAAAAAATGCATGAATTTCAGAATATTCTACCAGATTTCTTATCTAATTATTTAAGAGATACTACTCCCTTTATTGCCTCTCCTTATTTTGATAAATTCCTGAGATTTAACAGCTACAAACAACTAGAAAGGATAGGGGAGTGGTTATAAATTATATCTCCTCTCATCCAGATCAAAATAGCTGGTTGTACAGCTGGTTTACTAAGTGCAGTAGGAGAATTACTAGATTGTGATATAGACTCATCTTTGCTAGACTCAAATAACCATAAAAAAACACTAAAAAGTGATTCTATCAATTTTAGGCATTAAAACTTGAATAGTGGCTAAAATAGCTTTAAATTGTATATTTTTTAGGAGGGGTATATGCCATCACAAAAACAGCTAAATGCGCAGCTAATTGATGCTGCTAAAGAAGGTGAGCTACGTTTTGTTCAGCAAGCCATACAGGTGGAGCAATGATTAATACAATAGATGATGATTATGGAAGAACTGCTCTAATGTGGGCTTCCAGAAATGGTCAATTAGAGATAGTACAATACTTGATAGAAGAGGGAGCAAATGTTAATGCAGAATCTCCGGGAAACATAACTGCTCTAATTCATGCTGCTGCCCATGGTCATCTTGAGGTCATACAACTTCTAATAGCAAATGGAGCTAATTTAAATGTGAAACGTAAAGGTCAATTCCCTGCTCTAACATTTGCTATTATAAATGGCCATACGGAGGTAGCAAAGCTTCTAACTAGGTGTCACTTAATAGCTAATCTTAATATGTCAATGCCTTGCTTGCCTCATCCTACTCAGATACCAGAATTATCATCTTATTGGTATGACTGTAAGGATGAGCTCAATAAAATGAAGGAAGAAGATAGTGAATTATATAATTTTCTTGTAAGTAAGAGCATTGATGAACAGGTAAGAATTTGGACAGAAAGTGAGACAATACAAAATATTCTACAAGATATATTGACTATAGAATATCCAATCCATGCTGAAGGTTTAACAAATAAAATAGAATCAGTGATATTTTTTCTTAACAACAGGGAAATAATCAATTCTTTATCGCGGTATTATGAGGTAGGAATTAAAACAATTGATCAGGTAAAAAGCTTACTTGATCGTTTCATAAGAGAGTATGTGGAACTTGAGGTAGAAATTGTTCCAGCACAATTAAACTTTAATACTCAAGAGTTACAACCCCCTACACTAAAAACATTATCATTTGCACAAATGATTAACAATCATGCAGGATTATTTTCAGCTGCTAAAAGTGGTCAATTAGAAACAGTAAGATACCTGATAGAAAAACAGAAAGAGGATATTAATGCAACAGATAACTATGGAAGAACTGCTCTAATGTGGGCTGCTGGAAGTGGCTATTTAGAGGTAGTAAAGTACCTGATAGAAACAGCAAAAGCAAATGTTAACGTGAAAGGTAACTATGAGAACACTGCTCTGAATTATGCTACTAGAAACGGGCATTTAGATGTAAAAGAATATCTGAAAGGTTATATACAAAAAGAGCTACGGAAGAAATACGTCTGCATTGGCGTTAGTGGTACAATAGGTTATGTTGCAGGTATGACAATATCATGTTCTGCGGGAGCAGCGATTGCAGTTTGTGCAGCATCAGCTACCATTAGTTTAGCGTTAGGTGCAATTTTTGGTTATACAATTTTAGAAGTAAAAAAAGAGAAAGCAAACAAAGGTATAGCTTCTGCGCTTAAAGATGTTTTCACTATTCAAGCTCTAAGTAGAATAGCCTTATAGAGAGTGAAAGTAGGTTTATTGCTTAAGGTTGCATGATTGCCTTAATAACAATAAAAAAATAATAGAAGCAAAAGATATGGCTTGAAAATTTTCTAAGGTCTTCACTAAAAATGTCTCAACTTGACACTGAAATACAATTTGATTTAATTAATTCATATATGTAGTGTCAAGCACTAGAATGAGGAAATATGGATAAAAAAGTTAGAATAGAATCAGATAGCTTAGGAGAAGTAAAAGTACCAAGTGAACATTACTGGGGAGCGCAGACTCAGCGTTCTTTGGAAAATTTCAAAATTGGTACAGAGAAAATGCCAGAGCCCCTGATTAAAGCGCTAGCAATAGTAAAACTTGCAGCAGCACGTGTTAACATGAAACAGGGTAGCATAGATAATAGAGTAGGGGATGCAATCTGCACAGCGGCACAGGAGGTAATAGACGGTAAATTTAATAATCAATTTCCGCTTGTTGTTTGGCAAACCGGTTCTGGAACGCAGACCAATATGAATGTGAATGAAGTGATCAGCAATCGTGCAATAGAAATTTTGGGCGGTGATTTAGGTAGTAAGTCTCCAGTGCATCCAAATGATCATGTAAACTGTGGTCAGTCATCAAATGACACTTTTCCAACAGCAATGCATATAGCAGTAGCAGAACAAATAGACCGCTTACTTATTCCCAATCTTGAAGAATTATATAAAGCGCTAAATAATAAGGTTCATGAATTTAAAGATATAATAAAAGTAGGGCGTACTCATCTGCAAGATGCAACTCCTCTAACACTTGGGCAGGAATTTTCTGGCTATGCAGTTCAGATTAAAAAGGGAATAGAGAGAGTAAAGTCAACTCTAAGCAATGTATATGAACTTGCACAAGGTGGCACTGCAGTTGGCACGGGAATCAATACTAAAAAGGGTTTTGCTGAGGATTTTGCTAAAGAAGTGGCAAAAATCACTAATTTTCCATTTATTTCAGCAAAAAATAAGTTTGAAGCACTAGCAGCAAATGATGCTTTAGTTGAGCTCAGTGGAGCACTCAATACAGTAGCAGTAAGCTTGATGAAAATTGCAAATGATATAAGGTTACTTGGTTCTGGTCCAAGATGCGGAATTGGAGAAATAATGTTACCAGAAAATGAGCCTGGCTCTTCAATCATGCCGGGTAAGGTGAATCCAACTCAATGTGAAGCGGTGACTATGGTATGTGCTCAAGTTATAGGAAATCATGTTGCTGTGACAATTGGTGGCTCAAATGGTCACTTTGAATTGAACGTGTTTAAGCCGGTGATAATTTACAATGTTTTGCAGTCTATAAGACTTTTAGCTGATGCAAGTTTAAATTTTGCAGAGAAATGCATAGTTGATATTAAAGCAAACGAAGAAAGAATAAAGGATTTACTAAATCAGTCGTTAATGCTAGTTACTATATTAAATACGCATATAGGATATGACAATGCAGCAAAAATAGCGAAGCTTGCTTATAAAGAAAATATCACTCTAAAAGAAGCAGCAGCAAAACTTCAACTGCTCACTGAGGAGGAGTTTGAAAGGATAGTGAAACCAGAGGAGATGGTAGGTTAAACTACCATCTTTCCCTTATTTTTGTCCCTAGTTATTGTGGTAATATGTATGGAACTGGGAGTGTTAAATAAACTGTGTCAAACCAAGAAATAAAAATATAATTGATATAAAAAAATGGAGGTTTGACATGAGTCAAGTAAACAGAACTACCGGTTTGGTAGACTATAAAGAACTGGAAGCAAATATTCTATCATCGATAAGAGAAGGAAGGCCGCTGACGGGAAGAGATGGAGCATTAACACCGTTTATAAAAAGGTTGCTAGAGGCAAGTCTGGAAGGTGAAATAGAAAGCCACATGTCAGCTAAAAGTGAAGAAAATAACCGAAGAAATGGGAGAAACGCAAAAACTTTACGCACGAGTGGAGGCTCATTTGAGTTGTTAACACCTAGAGACAGGGAAGGAAGCTTTGAACCCCAAATAGTTAGAAAAAGACAAACAAGCCTACATCCAGAACTTGAAGCAAAGGTCTTAAGCACATTTGCCAGTGGCATGGGATACAGAGATATAGCGTCACATATTGAGGAAATTTACGATCACAAAATATCGGCGGCAGAGATATCAAGTATTACTGACAAACTGCTACCAGTAATCAACGAATGGCGTAGTCGTCCGCTGCAGTCTGTATATCCGATAGTTTTCATGGACGGAATATTTTTTAAAGTCAAGGAGGACGGGCATTGTGTAAGTAAATGTATGTATAATATATTAGGTATAGATCAAAATGGCAGAAAAGAAGTATTAGGTTTTTATTTAGCTGAAAGTGAAGGAGCTAACTTCTGGTTGGGAGTACTAAATGATCTCAAAGAGAGAGGAGTGGAAGATATTCTAATTGCATGTGTAGATGGGCTAAAAAGCTTTCCTGCAGCAATAAACGGTGTGTTCCCTAATGCAGAAGTGCAGATGTGTATAGTGCATCAGATACGTAACTCACTGAAGTATGTAGCTAGTAAAGATGCAAAGAGTTTTTTGAGTGATTTAAAGAAGGTATATCAAGCTTCAAGTAAGGAAATTGCCGAGAATTATCTGTTGGAATTAGATGAAAAATGGGGCACAAAGTACCCTATGGTTATAAAATCTTGGCAGAATAATTGGGAAAACCTATCTGGTTATTTTAAGTATTCCGATCCAGTTAGGAGGATAATCTATACTACTAATCCCATAGAGGGGCTACATAGGCAAATTAGGAAATTCACCAAAACCAAGGGCTCATTTACCAACACAAACGCCTTGTACAAACAGGTATATTGTGCTATAAAAAAAGTAGAGCAAAAATGGGTAATGGCTTTGCCTAATTGGGCATTAACTATATCTCAGCTCGATATTTTCTTTCCCAACAGATTGAAAATTCAGTTGAGCTAAAAATGTGGTTTGACACAGTTTATTTAACACTCCCATGGAACTTTGCTGGTTGCTCTACATATACCTCTTCTAAATCACTTAGAGCGTGGTCATTGTGATTAAAGCCATAGGATGACAAATTGGACCCCAGACTATGCAAGAGATCTAAGGCGAATTATCTTTCATGGTCTTCTTTGTTTTTTCTACTTTCGTGACAGGAGTTACCAATGGATTATCAATTTGCTTTAAACCTTCACTTGCGCTTTGGTCTTGATTTGAAAGGAGCTCATTTTGTTGTTGCCCTTCATCATTTGAAGTGCTTTTTTGAGTAGTTCCTTTTATATCCTTTACACTCTTTTTATCTTCGCTAAAAAGTTTTTTTGAATATTGTGTTCAGAAAACGTACCAAAAAGCCTTTTTCTTTCTTTAAGTCTTGAGCGCCCATGCCTTTCTGCTTAGACACTTGCTTAGTTTTCTGCAATGGTTTAACATTATTATCTGGTTGCTTGTCAATATTTGGTGTGTCTTGAAGCTGTGTCATACCTGTTACGTAAAATCTTATACCAAAATAAGTATATTAAGTAATTATGTAAAAATGATTAACATAGAAGGAGCAACTCTTTATGCGGACACTTATGATTATGGATTTTTAAATTTTTTCTTGTTATAAGGTGACTCTAATCATTATTAACAGGCTGCTATATGAAAGAAGGAAAGAGTATCTAATACTGATGACGGTAGTTTAATTGTCACCTAGATATGTCCATGCTATGAAAATTAGAAGCTGAATTCTTTATTACAGGCGTATTAATCAACCCTCATTCTAGAGCTAGAAGTTAGTAAAATCTCCTGTATAATAAACTTATATGACGCAAGTCTATTATACAGGCTATGTGCATTATCTTCCGCGACCTGTGTTTGTTTTTTCTACTTCAGGAGTATTGACAGGCGTTACCGATGGATCATCAAGCTTTGTTGCTTGCTTTAAACCTTCACTTATACTTTGATCTTGACTTAAAATTTTGTCGAAATTTTTACTTTGTTGATTACCATTCATCACGCTAATTTCTAAGCCAGGGCCTTTATAATTGAAAGACTCGCCGGGTTGGACATTATGTTCCTTACCATCAATATTTAAGTTAATCGCATTAGTAACATTCGGAAAAGTTGTATCTTGCTCAGAACTATTGTATGTAATCTTAATATTGAGAGCTTTATCTTGATAATTAAATGCTTTTCCTGGTTCTAAATTGAACTCTTTTCCATTTATATTTATGAAAGAGCTTTGACTCATACTATGTTGCTGAATTCCGTTATTTGATATATTTTTTTGAGCAGCTTCTTTTGTATCACGAGCATCTTCCACATTCTTTTCATTCCCACCAAAAAGTTTTTCTAATATTTTTTTCAAAAAGCGCCCCAAGAGACTAAGCAAGCCTTCTTCTTTCTGATTTTCTTGCGGTTGTGGTGTATCATCTTGTTTAAGCTCTTTACTACTCTTTGAGTTTTGCACTCCCATGCCTTTCTGCTTAGAAATCTGATTAATTTCCCGTAATGGTTTATCATTGTTATCTGGTTGCTTAAGCTCTTCACTACTCTTTGTAGTCATTGAAGCTTGAACTCCTATGTCTTTTTGTTTAGAAATTTGCTTAGTTTCCTGCAATGGTTTATCACTGCCATCTGGTTTACTCCTTTTATTTATACCAAACTCTTTTCTTAGCTCTTGTGTTGATCTTGTGAGTTTGCGTATTTCCTCATTTTCTTGCCTTTGTCGTCTTTGAAGCTCTTTATTTAATTCAGCAACATTTTTCATCTTGCCTTCAAGTTCTTGACTTCTTGCAGCCTTCAGGGCCTTTGTTCCTTTTGCTATCCGATCAACCTTCTCTTCCAGTGACGTACCCTCTGGAAAAGCACCGGGAGTACGTCCAAAGGTATCTTGAAATTTCTTCTCAATATTTGGTGTATCTTTAATCTGGGCCATATCTACCTACTAAAAAGCGTATAATAATTATTGTAATGGCCTATTATGTAAAAATGGTTAACATCTAAGAAGCAACTCTTTATCATCAAAATATCATTTACTTATTAGTTTAAAATACGTCACAATATAAAAATGAAAAATAGCCGATTAGCGGTAGTATTCGATTGGGATAATACCTTAGTTGATACTCAAGATAATATTTCTAATGCCATTAAGCATACTTTAGATTTGATGGGATCTGGCAGTAAAGTTGTTGATAGAAATTCTCATGAATCAAGAAAGAGCTACATGGTTAATTTGTTTGGTGATCAGTGGAAAAAAGCGAACCAGATATATCAAAAATACCTAGATAGTGCACTGTTACAAAATATTACTCTGAACGAGGGAGTAGAGGGAATGCTCCAGACGCTGAAAAGCCACAATATTTACCTAGCAATAGTTAGTAATAAGAAAAATACTAATTTACGTCAAGAAGTTGCCTACTTTAAACTAGATTCTTACTTTGAAAGAATAGTTGGATCATGTGATACTGCAGAAGATAAGCCATCTGCAACTCCACTGCTGTTTGCACTGGAGGAGAGTACGCTACCTGTAAATAGAGAAAATGTGTTTTTTGTTGGTGATAGCATCACAGACATTCTATGTGCACAAAATGCCAATTGCTTACCTATTGTATACGGTCAATCGATAAGCGGTTATGAAGATTTGTTATATTTTAAGCATTTTGATAAACTTACAGAATTCATAATAAAATATTTGAAAGACAGATAATGATGGAAATTGCTAGTATACAGAGGCGTTTTTGCGCATATTTAATAGATCTAGCAATTTTACTAATTCCAACCTCACTAATTGTGCTGTTATTAGGTGATTTTCCATTAATTTTACATCTGTCATACATGTGTCTAAATTGTAGTTATTTCACATATTTTATATCTTCAAAGGCCCAAGCAACTCCAGGTCAACAGTTAATGAATATATGTACTATCACTTTAGATAATTCTAAAATAGGTTTAAGCTTAGCATTTGATCGCACTATCTCTCAGTTTTTTCTTCCTATGCTAAATAATTTAATGATCACTCTTATCAAACTTTTTCAAACATTAGTAGACGTTTTAAGTACACTAGAAGTGATTATAGTTATGCTTACCTTCAGTTGGTATTTAGTTGCTTGCTTCTCTCAGAGGAAACAGGCATTTCATGATGTGCTATTTGATACGATTGTTGTGAGAAAAATAAATTGATGTGACCTTGATTGTTATGTAGATTACATTGGTATATTAGATAAAGAAAGGTTATGAATAAAGAAATAGTAGAACATTTGAATAAATTGCTGACTCATGAATTAACTTCCGTACGTCAGTATCTTTTGCATTCTGCGATTCTCAAAGATAAAAAGATCAATAGGTTTGCAGAAAAGATGAGAAACGAGCTTAATGAAGAGCTTGGACATGCAAATAGGTTAGCAGAAAGAATTTTACTGCTTGAGGGTGTACCAAATTTTCAAGATACAAATCAAATCTCAAAGTATGACGGAAAGTTCACAAAAGATACAATACAGAAAATCTTAGAAGATAATTTAAAGTTAGAAGAAGAAGGTATAAGGGGCATCAGAGAGGCAATTTCTGTTGCTGAAAAAGAAAAGGATGTGATTAGTGTAATGTTATTAGAAGAACTACTGCAAAACGAGGAAGAGCACTTACATTGGATTAAAGGACAAATTAATCTCATTGAGCTTATGGGTATTGAAAATTACTTAAGAACACAAATATAGAGTGTTAAGAAAAACAGTATTTGTTTTCATCATACCTTTTCTACTTCTTTTTTCACTAGGGTTATGGCAGTTATTTAGATTAAATTGGAAGAGTAATATTATCAAAAATATGGATCTTCCAGTTATTCATCTGCTACCTAGTGATAATCTTTCAAAGTTTAACTACAGAAACGTTAAAATCGACGGAATTTTAAGTGATATAGAACTATATGTTTTCGCAGGTCAACGTGGCTATCATGTGCTGTCTCCTATGTTGCTTACCACTGGACATTACATGTTAGTGAATAAAGGAATAGTTAGAGAAAAAAAAGAAGAAAAAGCAAAAATTGAAAAAGTAGCTTTGAGTGGAGTTTTATATTGTGATGGTAGCAAAAATTGGTTTATTAAAAATGATATTGCTTCAAATACGTGGTTTACCTTAAGTACAGAAGAAATCTCCAATGATCTAGGTATTAAGCTAGAAAAATGTATATTGTGGCAAGACAATTTTTGTGGAAAATTGACTATACAGCCAATTAAGCATTGGGAATATGCAATTACTTGGTTTGCACTTTCCTTTATTTGGCTAATTATGTGTATATTTTACTATAGGCAAAATAGATATAAGTTGTAGAGAGGTAGCATGGAAAAAGAAAAGCTACAAATAGAAAACATGCAACAAAGTGGAAGTAAATACTTATTACAAGAATTAATTGTATGTCAGTATTGTAAATACACTTATTATGGAATGAGTCATACTAAGGAAGGAAAAAGTTACTATTGTTGTTCCGGAATCAGTTTTGATGAATGTAACAGCAAATCAATATGCGCGGATATACTAGAAGAGGTAATATGGGAAGAAGTTAAGATGGTCAGAGAGCATATAACGAAGGAAAAATGTGATTTATCAGAGGTAGATTGGGAGACTAAATTTAATATAATTAGAAAGTTAGTTCAGCGTATTGAAATTGATGATGATAATGTACATATGGTGTTTCGATTAAAAGAACTCGCTCTCGAAAGACAAAAAGAAGATATTCAACCTTGTACCAGAATTATAAAGAATGTAGTGCTATCAAATGCAATAGGAATGCATAAAGTTAGCAATGCCCTGGCTGCAATATCAGTTGCAGTGAAACTTGGAATTAGCGATGAAGAGATTAAAAAAGGTCTTTTAGAATTTAAAGGAGTAGCAAGGAGATTTTCTTTGATTGCCGATATTAAAGGTGTTAAGTTAATTGAGGATTATGCTCACCATCCAAACGAAATACAGGCAACTCTAGCAGCAGCACGTTTGACCACTAAAGGAAAGGTAACAGGAATTATCGAGCCGCTTCGTTTTGCTCGTATTCGTAATTTTTTTGATGAGTTCGTACGAATTTTCATGATGTTTGATTATGTAATTCTCACTTCTGTCCATCCTCCAGAAGATAAGCCTATTCCTGGCTGTAGAATTGATGATATACAAAAAGCCTTGATCAGTAATGGGTTTAATAATGTAAAGATTATGAATGATGCTTTACTCATTTCACATTTTATTAGTAATTCGACAAGTTCAGGAGATGTAGTATTATTTATTGGTGCTGGTAGTAATATAGCTAAACTAGCAAGAGAAGCTGCAAAGCTGCTGCTAGTAAAATAAACTTAAGCATTGGTGATTTATATGATAAAATTGTGTAGTAAAACTGGATCCCAGTGTCTAGGCAAACAACTGTACAGACATTGCGATATGGGGATAGCTTCCATTAAGAATGTTGTCATCCCAGTGCCCAGACACTGGGATCCAGAAGACTTAACTTTAAATAAGTGGCTGTATAATAAAAACTGGATTCCAGTGTCAAGCACTGGAATGACACCATCTGCTACTCAAATTATCTGTTTATCTGTAGGTTGCAATGTTTGTACACTGAAATGTTACAGCGTTGGGGTATTTCCCGAACGTGCACACAATTGTGAATCTAGTAGAGGTTTAGCATGATGAAAAAGACAATCAGCAGTGTATTTGCAAGAGAAATTTTAGATAGCAGGGGTTACCCAACAATTGAGGTAGAAATAGAACTATGTGATGGAGCAACAGGTAGAGCCGCTGTCCCTTCTGGGGCTTCGACCGGTAAACTAGAAGCATTGGAGCTGAGAGATCAAGATGAAAAAAGGTATTGTGGTAAAGGAGTGCTGAAAGCTGTTCAATCTGTGAGTGAAGTGATAGCAAATAAAATCATTGGCATGGATGCAGCAAACCAGAGTGCAATTGATAAAGTTTTAATTGAACTAGATGGAACAAAAAATAAATCTAAACTTGGAGCAAATGCAACTTTGGGTGTGTCTCTTGCTGTTGCAAAAGCAGCAGCAAACAGCTTTAAAATGCCGTTATATAAGTATTTGGGAGTAGGGGAAGAGCAGATGCCAGTTCCACTCATTAACGTAATGAATGGTGGAGTACATGCGGATAATAAACTCGATTTTCAAGAATTTATGATTCTTCCGGTTGGTGCTGAAACTTTCAGTGAAGCAATCAGAATATCTGCAGAGGTATTTCATAACTTGCGCGGCATTCTTAAGAAAAAAGGTTATAGCACAAACGTAGGAGATGAAGGTGGTTTTGCACCAAACATTGGTAGCACTGAAGAAGCTCTTAATCTGATAATTCAGGCTGTGGAATCTGCCGGTTATTCGATGAAAAATCATTTTGCACTGGGTCTTGATGTTGCTTCATCTACTTTTTATGAAAATGGAGTTTACAAATTTGAAAACAGAGAACTCACTGCAGAGAAATTGGTTCAGTATTATTGTGACCTTGTCGGCAAATATCCAATAATTTCTATAGAAGATGCAATGAATGAAGACGACTATGAAGGTTGGAAATTACTTACTGTAAAACTTGGGAATAAAGTTCAATTGGTTGGAGATGATTTATTTGTTACAAATTGTGAACTAATAAGCAAAGGAATAGAGGAGAAAATGGCAAATGCTGTACTAATCAAGCCAAACCAGATAGGAACACTTACGGAAACTTTTGCTGCTATTGAAATGGCAAAATCAAATGGCTATAGGGCTATTATTTCGCATCGCTCAGGTGAAACAGAAGATACAACAATATCCCACATAGCGGTTGCATCGAATTGTGGACAAATCAAGACTGGCTCGCTGTCGCGTTCTGATAGGCTTGCAAAGTATAATGAATTAATGAGAATAGAAAGTTCATTAGGAGAAAATGCTAAATATTATCGTGGGTTAGCATGGACTTCATAGACGAAGTTAAATTATATTTAAAAGCAGGTGATGGTGGTGATGGCTGCGCGAGTTTTCGTCGAGAAAAATTCGTTGAATTTGGTGGCCCAAACGGTGGTAATGGGGGCAGGGGAGGAGACATAATTTTCATCAGTGATGCAAATCTCAACACTTTGCTTAATTTTCGTTGTCGAAGACACATTAAAGCGAGTAATGGAAAAAATGGCACGAGTAGAGATAGATCTGGCACAGCAGGAAAAGATATTATACTTAAAGTTCCAGTTGGTACACAAATAATCGATGAAGAAAGTGAGGAAGTGATAGTAGATCTTGATAAACCTGACATGGAATTTCAAGTAGTTCAAGGTGGAAAAGGTGGGCTTGGAAATACTAACTTTAAATCTGCTACTAATAGGGCACCAAGACATTTTACCCATGGTCAGCCTGGCGAAGAAAGAAATATAATATTGAAGCTAAAAGTTTTATCTGATGTTGGCATTATTGGTATGCCAAATGCAGGTAAATCTAAATTTTTAACCCGCTGCTCAAATGCAGATACAAAAGTAGGCGATTATGCATTTACTACTATAAGGCCACATTTAGGTGTAGCAAAAGTGGATGATAGCGAAATTGTGATAGCAGATATTCCTGGAATAGTCGCTGATGCTCATCTTGGAGTTGGGCTCGGACACAAATTTTTAAAGCACATAGAAAGGTGTAAAATTTTACTGCATTTAATTGATGTAACTCACGATGACATTATCTCAGCTTATAATTGTACACATAATGAACTGAAGCTTTACAATAGCGACCTTATCAAGAAGGAAGAAACTGTCGTATTAAACAAATGCGACTTATTGGAAGAAACAGAAATCCTTGAGAAAAGGAATCACCTAGCCGGTTTTCTTGATAGAGAAGTACTGTGCTTATCAATCGACGATGATTTACAGCCCATTCTGAGGTTATTGAGTGAGAAAATGAAAAAAAGTGACCCTAAAAAAATTGATGTGTATGATCCTTTTAAAGCATGAATTTTTCTGTTAATAATCTTAAAAAAGTAAATTTAACAATTGGAGTTTAAATTTTCATTAACATCTATAGAATAGTAGTAATTGCATCTGATGTTTTTATTTTCATAGCTTGATTAAATACCATAATTAGTATTTAGTCTTAAAAATCGGAGAACATTATGAGTAAATTGTCGGCATTAGAAAAAACACTATGGAGAATTAATGATGACAGAAAGGTAGACTCATCTAGCATAATTGAAAAATTAAAAAGTGAGCTGCAGCAGCATCATGTTAATATGTACAATGCATGGGAAGAAAGTGGATTTGATATAAATTCTAATTCATTTGACGGAAGTAACTTACTATGTTTAGCATCTAGAAGTGGCTGTGTAAAAGTAGTAGAGTTTCTTATAGAGAAAGGAGTAGATGTTAATGTACGAGATAATGAAGGAAAGACATCATTGCATCTTGCTGTAATTATTCCAGGACAGAACACATATATAGCAAAGGTGCTGCTAAACAAAGGTGCAGAAATTAATATACAAGATAATGAAGGAAAGACCCCTTTGCATCTTGCTGCTTCTTACGTAGTTTCATCTTTTTGGGGTACACAAGAGACAAAAGACGAAAACGTAAAAATGCTGCTAGACAGGGGTGCGGAAGTTAATATACAAGATAATGAAGGAAAGACTCCTTTGCATTTTGCTGTTTCTATTCCAGGACAGAACATATGGATAGCAGAGATGCTGCTAAATAAAGGTGCAGAGGTTGATATACAAGATAATGATGGAAAGACATCATTGCATTTTGCTACATCTTGCTCAAACTCCCTGTGCAAATACTTCACAAAAATGCTAATAGAAAAAGGAGCGGAAGTTAATATACAGGATAATGAAGGAAAGACTCCTTTGGATTATGCTATTTCTAGTGGAAGGGAAGAAGTAATAGAAATTCTTACAGGAAAAATTCTTTTATCTGATGAAGGACTGACATCACAGATGTCATCAGAGCAAGAAGTAGAGATTGATTCACAATACGAAACTCTTCCTTCATATCCGTTTTTTTCTAACAAGTAGAAAGTTAGAAAGTGCACTGAATTGATTTAATTCTTGAGGAGAAAAACTAATTTATAGTCTAGTTACGCAGGCAATTTTCCACAGTTGTCTGCATTTTTTGTTCCATAACTTATCTTTTTTTCGGCTTGTGCCATTTCTCACACTGTCTCTTGCTTTCTTGAACTTAGAAATTCAATAGCTACAAAAGCATTTGAGCAGTTTTTGTTAAGAATACGGAATTTTAGGCATAGAATCCCCCATATTTATTAATAAAGAACAGAAAAAATGTAACGCACATACGACAGAGATTAAGCATATGTGTGCACCCATTTGCGCTGAAGAAGATACGCTACATTCTTTACTGAGTTTGATTATTTGATAAAAAAGTCTGCAGACGAAGATAGATTTTGAGCTCTAAAAATACCTCTACTTTGATTATACTAAGATTAGGTAAATAGGCGAAGTAATTTTTATATTAGTTTTTTAGCTTACAACCGATTTTACGTTCAACAACTTGACATTTATTCAATACTACTGTATAATAAAGATGTGCATTTTTTGTACTATGGCAATAAAATTACCTTGTAATAGGTGTATTGGACCCGAGGGCAGTACTCGGCGCCTCCACCATGTTTTTGATATGGGGGCGAATAAGGATCGACATACATAGTAAAGATGGTACCTTTGCTCGGTTAGATACCACCGCTAAGAGTTCATAATTTAGATGCAAACGATAACTTTGCTGCTGAAGACAATGTTGCATTAGCTGCTTAATTTAGGCACTATAACTTCATTGCTATAAGCACGGTTTAGGGAACGCCGGGTAACAGAAGTTCCCCCAAACATGTAAGGGTTATATGGATAAAACAGATTATCGGAAGTTGCTTAGTTCTAGCAAATTTCAAATTGTCGAAAAGGCTTTGAATACTATATTGGATAATGATTTTACTCCTCACTTAGAGATACTGTTTTTTACGCGATTTAATGGTGTTGTCATACCAGACTACTTGAAAGAATCATATCCTACTCAAATGCTTATTATATTACAGCACCAATTTTATGGTCTAAAAGTTCTTGAAGATAAGTTTAGTGTCAGTTTGAGCTTCCGTGGAAAACAAGAACAAGTCACTGTACCGTTTTTTGCTATTAGTGAGTTTCATGATAAAATGTCAGGAGATATTTTAGTATTTAGCGTTGATTCTGATAAAGAATATGAAAGTGAGAAATCTGCTGAAAAGTCATCAAATGGTAGTATTATATCTATAGATCAGCTTTATGATAAGTAGTTTTATAATATCAATTAAAAGAAGTGACCTCATTAAGTAATGGGTAATTAAAATAATGAAAATGGTTCTGAGCACGTATTCGTTCACCAGGATGGCAAAATAAGATAGACAAAAACATAGGAACAAGTGGTCAGTGTGCAGACACACAACTATATGAACATTGTGGCAATTTACATAACAAATAGTGTCATCCCAGTGCTTGACACTGGGATCCAGTTTTTCATTTAAGCTCATCAAATTTAGCATAAGCTTACCGAATTAGTTTTTTTCTTGGATCCCAGTGTCAAGCACTGGGATGACAACAAAGGGGCTATTTAGGTAACAAGAGGTGACAAGAAAAGAAGCGCTGGTTTCATACGTACCTGAACACTTATCCTGCATGTAATAAACATGATCAAAAAGCTATTCATACAGTACACATCTCTCCGTTAATTTATCAATAAGTTTTTTATCCACGTGGAATCAAAGGGTATAATATCTTATAGCTTATTGTTTACACCTGTTTCAGCATAAAAATTATTGTAAGACTTGATTTTATACATATCACTACACATAATAGGTTTTAGTATAAATTAGTAATATGCATCCAATCATATACTTGCTTAACCTGTTACTTGATCTTTACAGCTTCGTTCTAATATGCTCAGTTGCTCTCAATTTGTTGATTAAATTGAATGTAGTTAACATGTATAATGAGATTGTAAGCAGCATAATGCAAACTTTAAACAGACTTACCCATCCTCCACTAAAGGTTATCAGAAGGTATATACAACCATTCAATGGATTAGATTTATCCGTGATGATATTGATAATAGCAATTCACTTTGTAAAATATACAATTACTTATTACTTTAAGTAGATGTTAAAAAAACAGCTAAAATCAGTGATATACTTGTCACTATTAATGTATATATATATATCGGTTTTTAGCTATAATTATAAAGATCAATCCTTAAACACATCTACAAATGAGGAAGTAACAAATTTAGGTGGAATAGTAGGTTCATATTTAGCTGATATATTAGTTCAATTTTTTGGACTCGCTAGTATTACAATAGCTACAACCATAGTTTACTTTTTGATATCAAAAAGGCTGCTGAAAATTCTCTATTTAATATTAATCAATTTAGGAATATGTGCTACATTAGCGCAACTTTCGCTCGGTACCACTACTAGGTACATGCACAGTGGAATAGTCGGCAATACTCTAATTGGCCACTGCCCGTTTTACATATTCACAGTAGTAACATCAATAGGTATTGTAGGATTGATTGGTTGGAAGAGAACGGTTTATTCTTTGCTTTTCCTATGTAAAAAAATATTTTCCCTTTTTACAAAGGTTCTGTTTTTCAGGTTACGTAAAACTACTGATTATTCAATAGCACCATTAGTAATAGAGGGAAAATATAGAACCACTAGACAACAACCAAAAGAAAGACAGAAAAAAGCTACCGAAGAGATTGTTAAACCACCTTCTAGCGAGTTTGAGTTTCCAAGCATTCACTTACTTTCTAAAGTAGAAGAATCTATGCAGAGAAAACAGTTGAATGCATTAGAGAGCAATAAGAATTTATCTCTGCTCGAACAGGTGCTGAGTGATTTTGGCGTGCAAGGAAAAATTATAAGTGTATGTTATGGACCGGTTGTGACTTTATACAAACTTGAACCACAAGCAGGTACAAAATCTGCAAGAGTGATTGGTCTTGCAGATGATATTGCACGTTCAATGAGTGCACTCTCTGCACGTATTTCAATAATTCGTGGACAAAATGCCATGGGGATAGAATTGCCGAATAAAGAGCGAGAGATTGTGATGCTACGTGATTTACTTGAATCGCCAGAATACCAAAATGCAAACTTAAATCTTCCAATTGCGCTTGGCAAGGAAATAAGCGGAAAACCTGTTATTGCAGATCTGACTAAAATGCCCCACTTGCTTGTTGCCGGGACTACGGGGTCAGGAAAATCAGTTGCGATTAACACGATGATTCTATCGCTCGTTTATCGATTAAGTCCTGATGAATGCAAGATGATAATGATCGACCCCAAAATGCTCGAGCTTTCAATATATGATGCAATACCGCATCTAATAACGCCAGTGGTAACAGAGCCAAAAAAAGCTGTTATTGCTCTTAAGTGGATAGTGAAAGAGATGGAAAATCGCTATCGCATGATGTCATATTTAAATGTGCGCAATGTAATAAACTATAATCAAAAAATTACAGAAGCGATGAATAGCGGAATAGAGTTGGAGCGCGTTGTACAGATTGGCTTTAACTCAACAACGGGTAAACCTTTATTTGAAAAAATACCACTTAAAATGGAGACATTTCCGTATATTGTGGTGATCGTAGATGAAATGGCAGATTTAATGCTTGTTGCTGGCAAAGATATAGAATGCTCTATTCAACGTTTAGCTCAGATGGCTCGTGCTGCAGGAATACACATCATAATGGCAACACAACGCCCATCTGTAGATGTGATAACAGGTGTGATAAAAGCAAACTTTCCAACGAGAATTAGTTTTGCTGTTACTTCTAAGATAGATAGCCGTACAATACTTGGTGAACAAGGGGCCGAACAGTTACTCGGTATGGGTGATATGCTTTATATGGCCTCTGGTGGTAAGATTATTCGAGTTCACGGTCCATTTGTAAGTGATGATGAGGTGCAAAATATAGTTGATCATCTGAAAACGCAAGGTGAGCCAAACTACATGGAGGAAATCACTCAAGAAGATGAAAATTCTTTCGCGGAATCAGAAGGTGAAACAGAAGATGAAGAGAACGATCTATACAAGCAAGCAGTGGCCATCATTCAGAGAGATCAAAAGGTTTCAACTAGTTACATTCAAAGGCAACTTAGAATAGGCTATAACAGAGCTGCAAATATTGTTGAAAGAATGGAGAAAGAAGGTATCGTCAGTGCTCCGAGTTACTCAGGAAAGAGAGAGATATTGGTAGAATAATCGCTAACTTAAACCAAGGAAAGTTATTTTAAGATCAATGTATAGTGATAGTTAATTTAATAATAATTTAAACATTGGGAATGTAAAATTATAATATATTAATTAGCTAGGGGGTTAAAAATGGGTATAACCAAATTTGTATTCGGTTTTGATAAATCAGATGTGAAAGCATTGCAGGAAAGTCAACTAGGTGATGCTGCGCAATTCCAAAATATATCTGATTTGTTAGGAAAATTGAAAAAAGATCAACAAGTTGATGCTGAGCAGTTTGAAAAAGTTTTTGGTGCATTAGAAGACAAGATTGGTACTGAACAGTTTCAAGCTATGCAAGAGCACTTAAGCGGCTTGCAAGAAAAATTTACAGGCTTAGAAGAAAAAGTAGAAACATTTGCAGACATGGTAGGGGGACAAGAACAAGCAATACTAACTTGTGCCATAGTCAGTGCTGTTGCTGTAATAGCGGTAACTAGTTTTGTTGCATTCTGTATCTATCAGGGAGTTAAGCTTGATAAAGAGAAGAAAAACGACTTGTCTCAAGATATGCCAAGCGGAAAGTTTAATAATGTGAATGATACCGGAAAACTGAAGAATAACTTACAGCAAGGAAGAGTGTAATGCTCTTCTTGAAAGGGTGTTACGTAAAATTTGTAACACCTTAAATTTCCTTTAGATTATGTAGGTTTTGGTAGTAAATTTTTTAGAAAGATGTTTGTATTATAAAGTTGGTAGAGATTCTGATTTACTTGAAGTTTGTTAATTGGTATCTTTTAAAGCACAATATTCACTATAGTATGCTTAAGATCTTTTCTAAAGTTTTATTTATATTAATACTTTTGGTTTCTAGTTTCTTTACTGTACATAATGTTGAAGCTAAGTCTAAAGTGAAGCTTAGTAAAAGGTACATACCTCCTGGTAATCCTGGTGGTACAAATTTTCATGCAGATGAGGAATTTGCTGATTCATATAAACTATATGAAAAGCGTAGGGAGATTCTCAAGAAAAGAAAGTTACAAGGTCAAACTAATGTTAACGTAAATAAAGAAGATCTAATCAAAAAATTAAAAGAAAAAAAAATTGCTAGCCTTGATAACAAGCCAAACAACGTGGGAGCTTGCATAGTTGAAGATGGGGAGGATGCTATGATCAATCAGCATGGTATTAATCTTGCACGTTTAAAGGGTGCTGTATTTATAGATCAAGAGCCAGTTTCTCAGCATGAAAGTAAGCAGCATAAAAGTGAACAACAAAAAGGGAAAAAAGTTACTTCAACACGAGAAAAAAAAGTTTCCCCTATAAATGTTACTATAAAAGAAACTCCATCAAGAAGAACGTGCTCTCATGATTCTATTACTGATCTAAATAGAACACCACAGCATAGTTTAAATGGTTCAAGTTCATTTGGCAGCGTAGTTGACACAGTAAAATAGTGTCACGATTAATAATATGCTAGATAGAGAACTGACATTGAGTGATGATGCATATGAGTCATCGCCGGTTTCCAGGCATAAAACTCATACTGTAAAAGTTGGACAAGTGAAGATAGGTGGAAATAATCCTATAGTTGTTCAATCCATGGCACTTGGTGCACATATAGATTCTGACAACATAAAAAGCAGTGCTCAGAAATATGCAAAAGAAGTAGTAGAACTAGCGCATGCAGGTTCAGAGTTGGTGCGAATTGCTTTGAACTCAGAGGAAGTAGCAAAAGCAATACCTTATATAGTAGAGGAAATAAATAAAGAAGGCTTTGATGGTAAGATATTAGTAGGCTGTGGACAATATGAGCTCTACAGGTTGATTCAGGATTATCCAGACAACATTAAAATTCTGGGTAAAATTAGGATAAATCCAGGTAATATAGGCTTTGGTGATAAACGTGATGAAAAATTTGAAAAAATTATAGAGTATGCAATAACGCATGATCTTCCTGTCAGAATTGGAGTAAATTGGGGTAGTCTTGATAAGTACCTTTCACAAAAATTGATGGATGAAAACTCCTTGTCTAGTAATCCAAAAGCTTCTGATGTTATATTACGTAAGACGCTTGTAATGTCTGCTCTTGGTAGTGCAAAAAAAGCTGAAAAGATTGGCCTTAATGCAGAGAAAATAATCATTTCATGTAAAGTCAGTAGAGTGCAAGATTTAATTTTAGTTTATACTGCACTTGCAAAATCTTCCAATTATGCGCTGCATTTGGGTTTAACCGAAGCTGGTATGGGTAATAAAGGCATAATAAATACCACAGCAGGGCTTACTTATTTATTGCAAAATGGTATTGGAGACACTATCCGGGCTTCTTTAACTCAGCGCCCTGGTGAATCACGCACTAATGAGGTGGTAGTATGTCAGGAAATACTGCAGTCTATAGGTTTGCGCTACTTTAACCCTCAGGTGAGTTCATGTCCTGGTTGTGGACGCACAAGTAGCGATCGTTTTCGTATATTAACTAAGGAAGTAAATGGCTACATAAAAACTCATATGCCGATATGGAAGAAAAATAATCCTGGTGTAGAGTATATGAAAGTTGCTGTTATGGGATGCATAGTAAATGGTCCTGGAGAGAGCAAACATGCAAATCTGGGGATCAGCCTGCCTGGGTATGGAGAAAAACCTGTTTCAGCAGTCTACAAAGACGGCAAATATTTCAAAACTTTACAAGGTGATAATATTTTTGAAGAATTTAAGGAAATTATTAGTGATTATGTGGAGAAGCATTACACATAAGCCTTTCACAAGTTTGTACTTAGACTACATTCTGTAAATTAAATGCAAAAATGGTATCTATTGAGTGGATGTCAAATTAGACAATAAAGAACGCCAATTTAAAAACTAGATAGTATCTGACAGGGTTCCTTTTGCCTTTTTTCTATTTGAGAAATTTTTTAATATTGAGATTGACTCTAAGTAGTATAGAGATGTTATTCCAGTATCAAGGACTGAAGTTTCCTGATCTACAATATTTGTACAGTTATGAAATAGACGTAATTTGACATAAAAAGCTTTACTTTTTGAAATTTTGGGTTACGTTCAATTTAACATATTTCAGTGGGGAATGTATTGTAAGTAGAAAGGAAGCTTTAAAAATATTAGGTTTTGAATCAAGCGATGCGCCCAGTGAACAAGAAATTAAATCAGCGTATAGAAAATTAGCCTTGAAATATCATCCTGATAAACATTCAGAAGCTGTAAAGAAACAAAATGAGGAGAAATTTAAAAAGCTAGGTACTGCATATGAATTTCTCACTAAGGAAAATATAGAAGGGGTTAAAAATCTAACTGACGAAAATTTAAATGAAATTAATTCACCTGGAGATTTGAGGTTTTACTTATATAGAGCTCTATATAATCAGGATATAAAGTTTCTTGAAAAGCTTTTTTCCAAATTCAAAAGCAGTAAAGATGGAAGATTTGGTGATTACATCAATGAAGAACTTATTTGTATTTACTTTCCATTATCTATTGCTTTAATGCAAGCTAAAGATTCAAGAAATTATAGTATTTTGAAACTTCTTTTAGAAAATGGTGCTGATCCTAATATAAAGCTATTACATAATGAAGCTTCGTTATACTATTATAGGGTTCTCGATGACAGCAGAATTGTAGAGTTATTGTTACAATATGGTGCTGATTCTAATATGTTAGATAGAAATAGTAAAAATCCGTTGTTTAAAGCGTTTTTTTGTGATGATGATCATACTATGGAAATACTTTTGAAATATGGTACTAATCCTAATATGTTAGATGAAAATGGTCGAGGTCCATTATATCAAGCAATCAATTGTGACAACGATAAACGCGAAAAATATGTAGAGTTGCTTCTAAAGTATGGTGCAGATCCTAATCAGAAGGTTAATGGCTCCAGAGTTATAGAGTGTGCTCCATATTTCACTAATAATGGTGTAATGAATTTGATTAAAACGCTTACTCTGCCATACGTTAACAATGATAAAGTTAAAAGGTTGATGGCTGAATACGGTGGAGTTGATAGACGTTATCTACGTGATCAAACGATACTGACTTGTTGTTGCTTAATCGTCGCTTCTGCTACTTTTTTTAGTATAGCTTCTCCTTTGCGCTATGTACCGACAGTAATATTTGCACTTGCTGCATGTTTTTTTATTAAAAATGCTGTACATGCTGCATTTTTTGCAAAAGAACCTTCTACTGAGTTTATCGAAGCTAGAGCTTGTCCAGAGATTAGTAAAAGAGGCTATAATATCTAAAGTTTTAGTACTGGGTAAAGATGAGAAAAAAGCATCTAGCAGACCTAAGTCAAAGGGAATGGACAAGAATAAAAAGCTACTCCAGAGTATCATACAGGAAAGTAAGAAAAAATATACTATAGTTAAAAAAATGTGATGGGATACCAAGGAGAAAATTTAAAAAATCATATAAAGGAAGAATATGGTATGGATATTGAGATTGTCAAAAGGCCTTCATGTAGGTTCTAAGTCAACAGAGACACACCGCCTTAGCTACTACCAATGAGGGGTTTGAAGTACAGCCAAGAAGGTGTGTTGTAGAAAGGACTTTTGCTTTAGGAATAGAAGACTATCGAAAGAATAAGATTTACTCACTGAAAATTTCATATATCTGGCTATGAGTAGAGTTATGTTAAGGAGAGAAATATGCTTGAGTTTATCAGGGAGTGTTAAATAAACTGTGTCAAACCACATTTTTAGCTCAACTGAATTTTCAATCTGTTGGGAAAGAAAATATCGAGCTGAGATATAGTTAATGCCCAATTAGGCAAAGCCATTACCGGGAGTGTTAAATAAACTGTGTCAAACCAAGAAATAAAAATATAATTGATATAAAAAAATGGAGGTTTGACATGAGTCAAGTAAACAGAACTACCGGTTTGGTAGACTATAAAGAACTGGAAGCAAATATTCTATCATCGATAAGAGAAGGAAGGCCGCTGACGGGAAGAGATGGAGCATTAACACCGTTTATAAAAAGGTTGCTAGAGGCAAGTCTGGAAGGTGAAATAGAAAGCCACATGTCAGCTAAAAGTGAAGAAAATAACCGAAGAAATGGGAGAAACGCAAAAACTTTACGCACGAGTGGAGGCTCATTTGAGTTGTTAACACCTAGAGACAGGGAAGGAAGCTTTGAACCCCAAATAGTTAGAAAAAGACAAACAAGCCTACATCCAGAACTTGAAGCAAAGGTCTTAAGCACATTTGCCAGTGGCATGGGATACAGAGATATAGCGTCACATATTGAGGAAATTTACGATCACAAAATATCGGCGGCAGAGATATCAAGTATTACTGACAAACTGCTACCAGTAATCAACGAATGGCGTAGTCGTCCGCTGCAGTCTGTATATCCGATAGTTTTCATGGACGGAATATTTTTTAAAGTCAAGGAGGACGGGCATTGTGTAAGTAAATGTATGTATAATATATTAGGTATAGATCAAAATGGCAGAAAAGAAGTATTAGGTTTTTATTTAGCTGAAAGTGAAGGAGCTAACTTCTGGTTGGGAGTACTAAATGATCTCAAAGAGAGAGGAGTGGAAGATATTCTAATTGCATGTGTAGATGGGCTAAAAAGCTTTCCTGCAGCAATAAACGGTGTGTTCCCTAATGCAGAAGTGCAGATGTGTATAGTGCATCAGATACGTAACTCACTGAAGTATGTAGCTAGTAAAGATGCAAAGAGTTTTTTGAGTGATTTAAAGAAGGTATATCAAGCTTCAAGTAAGGAAATTGCCGAGAATTATCTGTTGGAATTAGATGAAAAATGGGGCACAAAGTACCCTATGGTTATAAAATCTTGGCAGAATAATTGGGAAAACCTATCTGGTTATTTTAAGTATTCCGATCCAGTTAGGAGGATAATCTATACTACTAATCCCATAGAGGGGCTACATAGGCAAATTAGGAAATTCACCAAAACCAAGGGCTCATTTACCAACACAAACGCCTTGTACAAACAGGTATATTGTGCTATAAAAAAAGTAGAGCAAAAATGGGTAATGGCTTTGCCTAATTGGGCATTAACTATATCTCAGCTCGATATTTTCTTTCCCAACAGATTGAAAATTCAGTTGAGCTAAAAATGTGGTTTGACACAGTTTATTTAACACTCCCAAACCAGTGCTTCTTTTCATCCCACTTCCATGCGGCTAAACCCTTTTCATAATCTCCTATCTATCATTTCTTAAACTACTCCCCTAAGTTCTCAATTTCTCAAAGAAATCTTTTAACAAAAGAGAACATTTTGTTTCTAATATTCCACCATAAACTTCAGGTATGTGGTTACAGAATTGAAATATTCTAGTGCCGTTTTCAACTCCTCCACCTTTGGGATTGTAAGCCCCGAAGTACAGACGTTTAATTTTTGCAAAAGAGATAGCTTGAGCGCACATCGGACACGGCTCTAACGTTACGTACATTTCAGCTTCATAAAGCGTGGAAGTTGAAAATGCTTGTCTAATTGTTAACATTTCTGCATGTGCAGTTGGATCATTAGATATATTGTGTGCAGAGGAGATGATATTGTTTCCATTAACTATTACAGCACCTATTGGCACTTCGCCATCTTTCTGAGCAAGTTTTGCTTGCTCTATGGCAAGTTCCATGTATTGGTACTTAAACATTAGGTGCTTGGGTAAATATAATTTTCTTTTTTTGGCTTTTTTATTTTTTCTAGGTTATAGAATTCACTAAGGACTATTGTCCTTTTTACAAGGCTATCTATTTCTCGCTTTAAATATTTTTTTATTTCTTCTACCGATTTTAGTTCGTTT
This sequence comes from Wolbachia endosymbiont of Tribolium confusum, assembly GCF_020405475.1. Lineage (NCBI taxonomy): Bacteria > Pseudomonadati > Pseudomonadota > Alphaproteobacteria > Rickettsiales > Anaplasmataceae > Wolbachia > Wolbachia endosymbiont of Tribolium confusum. Next base: position 49,767 of record NZ_JAIZNT010000006.1, read on the forward strand.
ATAGCTACAACTACTTCTTCCATTATATCCTCTATAATTTGATCCTCCTCTAATTTATATATTATTTGTTCTACATGCCTATTCAATTCCTCGAAGGTCGCAGATCCATATGTAATGCTATCTTTACTATTTCTTAGTAACATTTTTTACCCCTCTATTAGAATATAGTTTATTAAGTTCTATTAAACTCTATTGTCAATAGCTGCCTTAATAAATGATGTAAAGAGAGGATGAGGAGAAAATGGTCTTGATTGAAATTCTGGATGAAATTGCACACCAATAAACCATGAGTGATTTTTTAGCTCCACTGCCTCTATGCATGTTTTATCTTCTGATATACCACTGCATATCATTCCATTCTCTTCTAAGTTATTTTTATAATCTAAATTAACTATATATCTGTGTCTGTGTCTTTCTGAAATAGTGACACTACTATACACATTTGCCATTTTTGAATTTGGACTTACATTACACTTGTATGTTCCAAGTCTCATGGTTCCACCAAGATCAACGTTCTTACCATCAGCGAGCTTGATGATTGGGTGTTTGCAAGTATAAAATTCTTCAGAGTGTACATCTTCAAGCTTAATAACGTTACGAGCAAATTCAATCACTGCAAGCTGCATACCAAGACATATTCCTAAAAAAGGAATGTTATTTACACGGGCATAGTTTATTGCTAATATTTTACCTTCTATTCCATTATCACCAAATCCTCCTGGAACAAGGACTGAATTAGAGCTTTGTAATTTTTCTCTGATAAACTTTGCATCTATAAATTTTCCATTCTCTTCTCTTGAGTTGACCCAATTTATCTTCACTCTAGCTTTATTACTAATTGCACCATGGTTTAATGCTTCAATCAATGATTTATATGCGTCAGGAAATTCAGTATATTTTCCTACTATGGAAACGATAACTTCTTGTGTTGGATGTCTCATAGAGTGTACTATTTGGTCCCATTCAGGTAAGCTTGGTTTTGGCTTACTTAAGTGAAAGTGATCCAAAATTTGTGTCCCGAGCCCACATTGATTATACAAGGACGGTAACTCATATATATGGTTTACATCAGGAGCAGGTATTACGTTATATAAAGAAACATTGCAAAGATTGGCTATCTTTTCTTTTTGATTATCAGAAATTTCTTTTTCACTGCGACATAATATAATATCTGGTTGTAACCCCGCAGAGTTTAACTCTCGAACTGAATGCTGTGTCGGTTTTGTCTTTAATTCTTGTGCTGCAGTGAGATATGGTATTAAAGTTAAGTGAATAAGGATAACTTTTTGCTTTCCTAGTTTATAATTAACTTGGCGTATAGCTTCCAAAAACGGTTGGCTTTCAATATCACCTACGGTTCCGCCTATTTCGCATATTACAAAATCTAAATCTTCTGTACCATTAAAAATGAAAGATTTGATTAAATCTGTCACATGAGGAATGATTTGCACAGTTTTGCCTAGATAATCACCACACCTTTCCTTCTTTAATAATTTATTATATACTTTACCAGTTGTTATATTGTCGTCCTTGGTTGCTTTAATTTTAGTAAAACGCTCGTAATGTCCAAGGTCTAAATCAGTTTCAGCACCATCCTCAGTAACAAATACTTCCCCGTGCTGAGCTGGGTTCATTGTTCCAGGATCAATGTTGAGATATGGGTCAAGCTTTCTGATGCGAATATTGAATCCATGAGCTTGAAGAAGTGCTCCCACACTTGAAGCAACTAAACCCTTACCAAGTGATGAAACAACTCCACCTGTAACAAAGATAAACTTGGTTTCTTTCATTAATTTTCAAATGGAACAGAAGTTGATTGGCCTTCTTGCTTCTTTTCTGATATAATCTTCTCTGCAATTGATTTTTTATGTACATCTTTTGAACATAATCCTGATAGTAACAGTGTATTTACAATGAATAGTCCAGCAACTATAGAAGTTATTCTACTGAGTGGATTTTCAGAAGACTTTACCGGAATTATTGAATTCATTCCCTGTTGTGAATTACTAAAGCCACTTAATGAACTACTTCCAGGTGGCTGCAGGAGCACTAAAATTACCAATACAACAACTAATATTATTTGAAGTACACTAAGTACTGTTACTGACATTATGAATAGAGCTAAAAATAGAGATTTTAGGAGCATAAGGATCATAAGTCAAGAATATCTTTACCCGAGTAACTTGACTACTGGAATCCAAGTATGTATTAAACCTTATTTAAATTATGAGCTATCACATTTTAAAATACAAAGATTATGAACCAAAAATGGATGAAAGTTCTTTTATCGCAGATGGTGTGCGTATCATAGGTAACGTTGAAATAGGAAGGAATGCGAGTATCTGGTTTAATTGTGTGATCAGAGGAGATGTTGGATCAATCAAAATAGGTGATGAAACGAATATTCAAGATGGTACCGTAATTCATGTAGATAGAAATCCAGGCGGTGACACGATTATTGGTAGTATGGTGACGGTTGGACATTTTTGTGTGTTACATGCATGCACGATACATGATAAAGCATTTATTGGTATGGGCTCTATTATAATGGATCATGCGATTGTGGAGTCTGAAGCTATGGTAGCTGCTGGTTCACTGGTGACACATGGAAAAGTGATAAAAAGTGGTGAAGTATGGGCTGGCAGGCCAGCACAATTCTTCAAAAAGATGTCAAATGAAGAAATAAAACATATTACACAATCTGCACAAAATTATATCATGCTGATGAAAGAATATAAGGCTATATGCTAGGTTGAGAAATCTTCAGCTCTGATGCACATTCTACGTTAACTACTTCAAAAATTTCTTCAACTATAGAATGCTTATCAATATAAGGCTCAATCACTTTTTCAACTCTAGTTTGCTTATCAATATGCTGATTAATAAAACTACCTCTAACTAGAATATCCTTTATTGGCCAGTTTGTTTCTGTTGGAGTACCTGATAGCATAGCTGCATATTGTGCTTTTGCTGATTTTAGAGAAAAAGACATAGTATTGTTTAAGTTAAGAAAGAAATTTACACGACTCCTGCAGTATTCAAGCGATTTGCCCACTGGATAATCTGGTATTTCACCTACAACCTTTCTTATTAGCCAATTGCTCTCTTTGGTAAGTATGCTTGCTTCTTTTGGAACTTGTAGCGGTATTATAATATCATTGCTAATTCTATTTTCTTCTTGAGAAAAAAGTTCAGTGTATGCTCCTTTTTTACTGTGTTTCTCAAAGTACTTAGGAAAATACATATTAAGGTATTCAGAATTTAGCTCTATACGATTTTTCTGGTCATCCTCTAGAGTAAATGTATATTTACCACCATTTTGCTTAAGCTCGCACAATTTAAATTTACTAAGGTCAGAGTCTGGAAATGGCTTTTCAATTTCAAAAGCAAGTGTAAGAGTGTGCGTTGTGTGATCAAATTCATTTTTTTCTTGTAGACCATCTTGTAGACTATAGTACTTATTTTTTTCGTATTCCTTTTTTTCTCTATTAGCATTAACTTCCTGTTCATCAAAACTTTCAACAGCATAAAAAAATTCTTCTTCGTCTAGCTCTTCTCCTGTTAGAGCATCCTCAAACACATCCTGCTCATCCTCTAAATCAATCTCATTACCTTTCGTTTCTATTTTATTCTCTATACTTATTTTTTTTGTATGATCATTTCCATTGCTAGCAGTTGTTTGATGATGTGTATCGTTAGTTTGAAAAAAGCTCTTTACTTTTGATATTAAGCTAATCCATGAAAGTCTGACTTGATTAAGTAGCCATTTAAAACTCTTCATTGTTTTACTCCAACCTAATTACTAAAAATTGTAACAGAATAAATTAAATATGTCAATAAGATACACAAATTGTACTAACTGGGAATTAGTGGCAGCACTTAACATCTATGTAAATTTTGACATAGATGTTTTCTGCATTTTAACCAAATCAGTAAGGAGAACACCATTGATATTCTCCTTTTAGAAGCAACTTGAATAAAACTGATAAAGTTTGAATTAAAGTGTGATTAGGAAAGTGAGTGATGAGCACTCTTTATTTGGACTTCTTTTGATTCATCTATTTTAGTATTAGGTCTTAGTGTTGCGTATGTAGCACCACCAGCTACGAGTGCAGATGCTGTAGCTGTGATAATTATTGCTAACATACTTAGTCTAGTTGTGTGCTGAAGTATAGTATTTGCTATCAGTCCAACAGCAAGACCAACACCAATAACAGCAGTGTACAACATTGTCGGGTTCGCATTAGATGTATAGCTTACTAACTCTTTGTAATACTCTTCTGATTCTTTCTTTATGCCCTTGAGCTTATTTAGATCTTCTTCTTCTATTTTAGCATTTAATTCTAGTTTATTACATAATTCTTGCATTTCTTTTACTTGTTTTTCTAATTTTTTAAAAAAATTTATTATTTTTGTTCCTTGTAATTTTATTATTGTTTCCTTAAGTAGTAACGTTGATATTGGCATTGCTATTTCTTCTATCTCTTTTTCTGTTTTCCTTTCCAATTCCACTACTTTTTCTATTCTTTCGTCTGATATTTCAGTATCTTTTTTTAGTTCTATTTCAAACTTTCTTTTTTTTAACTCTGATTTTGCTTCTTGTAATGATTCTAATGCATTCCATAGCTTTTCACCAGAATTCTGACTCCGTTTTGGTGACATAAACTGACTGCCTTTGAACTTTTTTGGCGACATAGGCTGATTTTTACTATTTTTGAGCTTTTTTGAGTTTTCACCAGCACTTACTTTAGCCATAATAAACCTCACATATTAAATAATGCTATTACATAATATCTTTAAAGCTCAATGTCAAATAGTATCTTTACATAATATAACTCATAAACAGAAAATTTTAGTATAAATTGCCATATTTACTTTGTGCTATGGTTTGAGGTAGAATAACAACTTGCTTCAAATATGGAAAGGCAGTACAACTCTATAATCAAGTTACTGAACTCTCATTTACTCCTCTTTTTTTGTAAAACAATCTACAATTCATTAGAAGATCTTCAGATAGACGTTGATCATTGGTTGCGTTTTTACAGTGAGATAAGACCTCATTCTAGTAAATATTGTTATGGCGATGTAGACTTTCCTGAATAGAAAACATATTGCTTTTTAGAAAAATATTAGTAGCATTACATAAGAGACTGATATTAGTTTTCAATTTTTCTGTTAGTTAATTCTTGCTTGCTAGGTTAAGCTGTGTCTGGTAACCATAATGGCAAATCTTGTTAATCTGAGGCGTGGATTTTAGCCTCTCTCATCCTTACATTAGTTACATATTCTTTCGCAGAGGGCTAATGAATTTATTAGTAAAATTCAGTAATTTATAACTGACAATTAGAGCTGTTAATTAGCAACTCACTTTAAATAAGTTACTCAACTGTGACAGATTTAGCTAAATTTCTCGGACAATCTACATCTAACCCTTTTTTTTCTGCAATAGAATAAGCAAGAAATTGCATAGCAACACTGTAGATAATTGGAGAAACAAAATTGTCAACTTCTGGAAGTTGCACCACATCTATGCAAATTCCCTTTAAGAGCGATGCTCCTTGCTTATCACTAAAGGCAATTACTTTACCTTTTCTTGCAATAATCTCTTGTATATTGGATAGCGTTTTAAAGAATAAATTATCGTAAGGAATAATTGCGATAACAAGTACAGTAGAGTCTATCAAAGCGATAGAACCGTGCTTCATTTCTCCCGCTGCAATACCAATTGTGTTGATATATGAAAGCTCTTTTATCTTCAATGCACCTTCCATTGCAACTCCATATGAGCTTCCTCTCCCAATTATAATTATATTATTGTGCTCTAATATACTGCCTGATATATGTTGTATTTCCATCACATTCAAAACATGCTCAACATGTTCGGGAATAGAATTAATAGCACCGCTTAGTTCCTTTATCCTCTCTCTACCCAGTATACCTTTTATTTTTCCAAGCTCTACAGCAAAGCATGCTAAAATTGCAAGCTGCGTAGAAAAGGTTTTTGTCGAAGCAACACCAATCTCAGGTCCAGCAAGAGTATGCAATACAATATCTGAGGCTTTTTCTATGCTGCTATTAAATGTATTAATTATGCTAATGATCATTTGTTTCTGCAATCTCGCATAACGTAGTGCTTCCATAGTATCTGCAGTTTCACCAGATTGAGAAATGAATAAGCCAATACTACCTTCTTCGAGCTTGACGCTGCTATACCTAAATTCTGATGAGATTTCTAGATATACCCGAATTTGAGCAATACTTTCCAGCCAACACTTTGCTATTAGTCCAGCAAAATAGGATGAACCGCATCCAACTATAGTAATGTAACCTAGTTCAGAAAATAATTCTTTGTTGATTTCTTTATATTGTTTATAAAATTGATTTATTGTTTTGTTTAATGCATACGGTTGCTCAAAAATTTCTTTTAGCATAAAGCTAGGGTAACCATTTTTACTAATTAGAAAATTTCTTGGACTGCTGTTTTCTGTTCTGCGTTTAACTTGTATACCATTATTATATATACTGAATTCGTTAGATTTTATTACTGCAATATCATTATCTTCTAAATGCAATATTTTTTCTACAAATGAACTCAAAGTATTAGTATCAGAAGCAGCAAACACTTTATTATAGTTATATCCTATTGCCAAAGGTAAATTTCTTTTCGCAACGAACAAAGCATCTGGATATTCTGCAAATAATAGAACCAAAGCAAATGAACCTTGTAAGTTGTTTAGACACTTAAATATAGAATCAACTGGTGATAACCCTTCATCAAGATATGAAGTTAATATGTTTGGTATCACTTCTGTATCAGTATCGGTGTGGAAAGATACTCCCTTTTCCTCCAGATCCTTTTTTAATATATTGTAATTTTCAATTATGCCATTATGAGCAACAACAACATTATTTATATAAATGGGATGAGCATTTTTAAGATTTGGAGCTCCATGCGTAGCCCAACGAGTATGTGCTATACCAACTTTGCTACTAGATATCTTGCTCTCATGAACAACTTCACACAATCTTTCAACTTTACCTTCTGATTTTTTGACTTCTATCTTACCTCTATTATTTATAATTGCTATACCTGAAGAGTCATACCCTCTGTATTCCAATTTTTGCAACGCGGTTAGTAAAGTTGGTATTACTGAATCACCGCTACTTACTATACCTAATATTCCACACACTTCTTAAATTATGAAGCATTTTTGTCTTTTTTACTTTCTTCTAGTTTATTTTTCTTGCCATTCTTTTCAACTTTGCTTTTTTCAATAGATTTAGCTACTGGCTTTTGAATTTCTTTATTTAAGATTTCAGATATAGCAGACTTTAGGATTTTTATTTCAATTTTTGGTGCTATTTCTAGTATTAGTTGTGCATTTACTTCGTCAATTTTGTTTACTTCACCCATTATTCCACTAGAAGTAATAACCGTATCACCACGTTTTATTTGATCTATCATCCTTCTATGTTCTTTTAGTTTTTTGTGATTGGGGCGAATAATGAGAAAATAAAATACTACAAATATTAAAATGAGTGGAATAAAGCTAGCAACAGATGCTGATACATTGTTAGTCGCATCTGCCGCAAAAACCTCAGAAATGAACATATTTAATCCCAATTATTAACGATAAAATTAAATAGATTAAGCAGCAATTACAATATCATGTCAAGTCTCTGAAAGAAATTAATTCAAATTAATAAGAAACTTAAAGAATTTTAAGGTGTTTCTGCTGTAATGGCGGGAGTGATGAGACTTGAACTCACGACCTCATGCGTGACAGGCATGCGCTCTAACCAACTGAGCTACACCCCCCATTGCTTTTTAACGTTTGCAACCTTAAAGCTAATCAACGTGTTGCCACTTGTCAATATTTTTTGTTTGCGCTTTTTTGTCTTTTTTATTACTATGTAAATAACTTAATTTCACACATGGCTTATGCAAGTAGTCCCGTTAGGGTTATGCCATGGAGGATAAACTATTTGGAGGAGTAAATATGACAAATTTGCCTAAAGTCACTATACGTGATTTAGCTGAATCTGGTGTGCATTTTGGCCATAAAGTTAGTCGCTGGAATGCGAAAATGGCACCATATATATATGGTATACATCAACAGAATCGTATACACATAATAGACTTACGAAAAACATTACCATTGTTAGAGGCGGCGATGAAAGCTTTATACGATGTTGCATCTCAAGATGGTCGCATTTTATTTGTTGGTACGAAATTTCAAGCTTTAGATATTGTTGCAAGTGAAGCAGTTCGTTGTGGTCAGTATTATGTAAATGATCGATGGCTTGGTGGTATGCTTACTAATTGGAACACTGTTTCTTCTTCGATAAAAACTTTGATACAATATGAGAAAATATCCAATGATGAAGATAGCATCTTAACAAAAAAAGAATTAGGAAACATTGAAAAGAAAAGAAAAAAGCTTGATAAAGAATTGGGTGGAATTAGAGAAATGGGAGCAGTTCCTGATATTTTATTTATTATTGATACTAACAAAGAGCATATAGCGGTTAAAGAGGCTAAAAAACTGGGTATTCCTGTAGTTGGAGTACTTGATACCAATTCTGACCCAGATGGTATTGCTTATCCTATACCAGGAAATGATGATTCAAGAAAATCAATAGAGCTCTATTGTAAATTAGTTGCTGATTCTATATTAGCTGGAATAGAGTCTAGTTTGACAAGGTCTTGAGTTAAGGATGATGAGCTTATTCAAGAAAAAGAAGAGGATATTGTGCAAACTAAAAAGAAGCGTATTAAGGTTGAAACAGAAAGGGAGGTAATAGTAAGTAAATGAAGATGGATTCAAGTAGTATAAGGGAATTACGCGATAGAACAGGGCTTGGCTTAAGCGATTGTAAGAAAGCGTTAGAAGAGTGTGATGGTGATATTAAGAAAGCCGTTGATAGGTTACGTACAATAGGATTTGCTAAAGCTGACAAAAAGTCTGATAGAGTAGCTTCGGATGGGCTTATTGCTATGTGCTTGGCTAAAAATTATGGTGTATTGGTTAAAGTCAATTGTGAAACTGATTTTGTTGCTAGAAATGAGAAGTTCATAGCATTAGTTTCAAATTTAGCATCAATTGCTTGTCAAGAACGTTGTACTAGTCTTGATGAGTTAAAAAATGCCAAATATGAAGATGTTGGTACAGTGCAGGAAGCTATTATGAGTGGTACATCGGTTCTTGGTGAGAAGTTAGAGTTAAGCAATCTTTGCTACCTAGAGACTAAGGATGGGATTATTGCTGGCTATGTACATGGTGATATGCATGGCTTAGGTAAGATTGGTGCTTTAGTAGCATTGCAATCATCTGGTGATAAACAAGAGATTGGAAAGCAAATAGCTATGCATGTAGTTGCTATGAAACCTGAAGCTTTATCTATAGATGATTTAGATCAAGAAAAATTAAACAATGAGCGTTCTATAATTGAGGAGCAAGTAAAGAGCTTAAATAAACCTGAAGAGGTAGCGAAAAAAATAGTAGATGGACGAATGGCTAAATACTATGAAGAAGTTGTTCTGCTAGAGCAGAAGTTTATAAAAGATGATAAAATGAAGATTGCTGATTTTATAGAATCAAGTGCTGTTAAATTAGCTAATTATAAGTTACTTACTTTGGATGGTGCAAATAAGTAACAAAACTTCAGAAATAAAATACCCCAGAGTGTTATTCAAAATCTCTGGGGAGGCTTTGATGGGATCAAAGCTATTTGGCCATGATATGGAAGTTATAGATAAACTATCCAAAGACATAGTTGAAGTTTGTAATCTCGGAGTTCAAGTTTGTATTGTTGTTGGTGGTGGAAATATTTTTCGTGGTGCATCAGCATCTTTAAGTGGCTGTGAAAGAGCAAGCAGTGATTATATTGGAATGCTTGGCACTGTCATTAATGCTTTAATTTTGCAAAATTTTTTAGAAAAAAGCTCTATAGTCTCTAGGGTATTGTCTGCTATACCCATGACTACTATATGTGAGCCTTATATAAGAAGGAAGGCTATTCATCATTTAGAGAAAGGTAGAGTGGTCATTTTTGCAGCAGGCACAGGTAACCCATTTTTTACTACAGATACAGCTGCAGCTTTACGTGCTGTTGAAATGAATTGTGATGTTATTTTAAAAGGTACTCAAGTAAGTGGTGTATATTCTGCCGATCCAAAAAAAAATGAGAATGCTGTGATGTATGATAGGCTTTCTTATACAGATCTGCTAACTCGTGATTTAAAAGTTATGGATGCATCAGCAATTTCACTTGCTCGTGAGAATTCTATCCCAATTGTAGTTTTTTCTTTAAAAAGAGAAAAAATGGTTGATATTATTAAGGGTCAAGGCACTTATACTATAGTTTCAGATTGTAAACATTAGGTAATTTATGTTAAACGAAATAAAAGCTAAAACAAAGGAAAGAATGCTAAAAACTATTCAGTCTTTTCACGATGATATGAAAGGTGTACGTACTGGTAGAGCTAACGCATCATTACTTGATGGTATAGTTGTAAATATCTATGGTGGACATCAAAAACTGAACCAAGTTGCAGGCGTTTCAGCTATAGATAACAAAACTCTATCAGTTAAAGTTTGGGATGCTACTGTTATCGGTGAAGTAAAAAATGCGATAATCAATGCTAACCTGAATTTAAATCCTGTTGTTGAAGGAAATACTATACGTATAGTTCTTCCAGACTTAACACAAGAAACTCGTGAAAAATTAGTGAAATTATTGCATCAATTTTCTGAAAATGCACGAGTTGCAATTAGAAATATACGCAGAGATGTTATGGAAGAAATAGAGGAAATGAAGAAAAATAAGGAAATCTCAGAAGATGATTTTCATGTTGCCAAAAAGGAAATACAAAACATTACTGATGATAATGTAAAAAAAGTCGATGATGACTTATCTATTAAAGAAAAGGATATATTGCATCATTAAGTTAATATGAAAGAATTTTTCAGTATTGAAAAACATAAGAGGATTCGATATAGATACAGTTGTATGAATGCTGTGATTCAGATCTCATCATTACGCACACATTTGATCGTTATACCTTTTGAAATCTAGAAAAAAAGCTTTTCAGTTTGATTTTTTATTACAATAATTAAGTTTATACTCTTGAGTAAAAACGATGCTGAAACGCCTTTTCCTTATTTTTGCATTTGTATTACTCATCCCATTGTCAAATGTTGATGCCAGAAGATATATCAGAATTGTTGGATCTTCAACTGTTTTTCCTTTTATCTCATTTATATCTGAAGAATTCAGCCGTATATTTTCCTTTAAAACTCCAGTTGTAGAATCGATAGGAAGTGGATCAGGGTTCAAAATGTTTTGTTCAGGAATAGGGGAAGGCACACCAGATATCACTACTTCATCTCGCCCTATGAAGGAAGTAGAGAGAGAATTATGTAAAAGAAATAAAGTGAATGAAGTAATAGAGATCATAATTGGCTATGATGGAATTGTTATTGCAAATTCAAATCAAAGCCATAGATTTGATTTTACAAAAAATGACCTGTTTGAAACTTTATCTTCATATTCTGAAGACAATGATAGATTAGTAAAGAATAACAAGAAATTTTGGTCTGATGTAAATCAAGCTCTACCAAAAACAGAAATTAAAATCTATGGTCCACATCAAAATACAGGTACACATGAAACTTTGATTAATTTTATTATGCTTGATCAATATTCATGCATGAACTCAAGGATTTTCAAAGAGAATTATCAAGACCAAGAAAAAAGAAAGAAAGCATGTAGTAATATCAGAGATGATGGAAGATATATAGAAGTTGGAATTAATGAAAACATAATAATACAAAAATTGAAGAGCAATAAAAATGCTTTAGGAATATTTAGCTTCAGCTTTTTAGCGAAAAACCAAGATGAGATTCAAGGAAGCACAATCGCAGGAATTGAGCCAACTTATAAAAATATATCATCGGGGGAGTATATGTTAGCAAGGCCTTTATATCTTTATATAAAGAAAGAACACTTAGATACTGTTGATGGATTAAGGGAATTCATTAGAGAAGTTGTAGACTCTATTAGTACTGAAGGTGGATATTTATCTAGGCTTGGCTTAATTCCACTTTCAAGCGAAAATATGAAAAAAGTTTTGGAAAAGGTTCGTGATATAATATGATGACTTTGATATTTTTTTATTCTGGATACTAGGTTAAAAATAGAACGTTTAAATTTCTTGTTTTTATTGTTATCATGCTTAGATTTCCTAAGAACTTATTTACTACAAAATACAACAAGTTCTATTTATTTGAGAAAGTTGTGCGTCTTGTAGAACAGATTTTGTTGTAGGTTTCTCTGTAGCTATTTCAAGGTTTTCTTCTATGCTTTTTTGTTCTGTGTAATCTTTAACTTCTTGAATGAAATCTTCAAGCCACTTCTCACTACCTATCTTGGCATGTCGTTGTTGCTCACCTTTAAGAAGTTTTATTACAGCTGCATCTTGATTTTCAGGCACTCTTTGATATTTAAGCCGCAAGTCATGAATATCAGGAGGAGCTTTTTTCAAATGAGCTTCAAAGGTTGCTTTTGTGTTTTTTGTACTTTCTTCTTGTTGATCTTGATGGAATTTAAACCAGAAATCGCGAATATCAGAAGAAGCTTTATCCCAAAGAAGTTTAGTAATTTCTTTTATATTTCTCAGATCTTCTTGTTTCAATCTTTTACCATCACATATATATCGTTTATTAAGACCAACTTGCAGAGGATAAAGTAAAAGGGTAGTTTTGCTCTGTGAATGTATAGGTCTATTTAAAATCATTGCTAAATTTGTATCACAATCTTCTAATACTGCTTTAACTTTTTTAACATCTAAATAATCTATTGCTTGACGTAATTTGTGGTGAAGATCACTTGTTCTCTTTAAGTTTTTCACTTTTTGCATATGCGAATCATCACTTCCTTCCTCTTCTTGCATAGCTATATCACACGAAATACTCTCAATTTTTTGCTCCATTTTCTGTATACATTGATTAATTTCCTTTTGATTTTTTTTGAATATAATCAACTGTGAAATGGTACAAGGATTAGGTAGATCGTCTTTAAACTCTTTTTGTATATTACTAGGTAATTCGATTTTCAAAACTTCTTGTATATCGCTATCGTAATTATTTTTTATATTCTCAAAGTTGCCTTGTATAGCTTCACTAATTAATGAATCTCGAATGTTTTTTTGTCTTTCAGTTAATAACATACCTTACCTCTACCTCTTATGGCAAATTTAGCGCTGTAATTATACGTATTTATAATCAAGTCAAGAGAAAAAATTAGCAAAGCGGTTGAAGTTTTAATAACATATAGCTTTCACAGTACTGTCTATGGAAAGTCTGCAAGTTTTACGTTCAATTGCGTTTATTGTGGGAATTTTTCTATTGTTGTTTGGCGTAGCAATGCTTATTCCTGCTATTACTAATAATTATCTAGGTTACGAATGGAAAAATTTTCTGGTTGGATTTATAGTTACCTGCACATTTAGTGCGACTTTTATTCTACTGGGTAAACTAAATAGGGTACATGGAATGTCGGCAATTTTTGCGATTACCAGTTGTACCTGGATTGCATTATCTCTATTTGCAGCTATTCCATTTTATCTTGATAGTTTAAGCTACATTGATGCACTGTTTGAAGCAGTATCTGGGATTACAACCACAGGAGCAACTGTTCTAAGTTACATCGAGCAACAATCTCCGGGGATACTACTGTGGAGAGCAATGCTGCACAGTATAGGTGGTTTTGGAGTAATTACAGTAGGAATTGCAATTTTTCCCATATTTAAGGTTTTGAGCTTAAATAATTTACTCTATTCTGAGTACTCAGATGCTCTTAAAAGAAAGTTACCACATACGCGAAGCGTAGTAATACATATTGCAGAAATATATTACTGCCTAATTTTATTGTGCATATTTTCCTACTATCTAGCTGGCATGCCATTATTTGACGCAGTATGTCACGGAATGTCCGCTGTATCAACTGGTGGATTTGCTAACTATAACGATTCTATAGGCTACTACAATAACCCTATATTGGAGGTCATAACAATTATTTTTATGATTTTAGGCTCTTTACCTTTTCTGAGCTATTTAAAAATTATAAGACGATTAGACGTTTGTTATGATGAACAGGTCTCTTACTTTATTAAGATAGTTGTTATCTCATCTTTGCTTGCTTGTTTTTGGTTATATAAAAATTTTGACTTAGGAGTATTTTTATCATTTAGGTACAGCACATTCACCATTACCTCCTTTATCACATCAACTGGCTATGTAATGTGCAACTACTTGAATTGGAGCTTTATTTCAGTCTTAGCTTTCTTTTTAGCCTTTATTGGTGGATGTGGTGGTTCTGCTAGTGGTGGAATCAAAATCTTCCGTTTAGTCATTTTTCTAAAATCTATAAGGAATTACTTTAGCTCTTTATTAAATCCAAGTGAAAGCGATAGGGTAAAACTCAATGGTAAAATACTGGAAAATGATGAAGTTCAATCCGTCTTTACGTTTTTTGCGATTTACATGTTAACGTTCGCTATATCATCAATAGTGATGTCTTACTTGGGCAATACGGATTTTATAACTAGCATCAGCTCTGTTTCTGCAATGCTTACAAATTCTGGCCCAGGATTTAGTAACCTAATAGGTCCTTCAGGTAATTATTCCTCCTTTAGTGGTGGAGTAAAGCTATTTCTATCGTTTTTGATGCTGCTTGGTAGGCTTGAAATATTGCCAATTTATTTTTGTATAGGTAGTTTATACTGGAAACTTTGCCATTCCAGAGTGTAACGCTAATTCAGGTTTACATTTAAATTCTATTACATATTATTATAAGTATTACAAAACTTTAAAGGACAATTATGGCAGTTATGCCAGATAAATGGATAAGGAAAAAGGCTGAAAACTCTAGAATGATAGAGCCTTTTGTGAATCATAAAAGCAGTAAGGGTGTTGTATCTTTCGGATTATCATCTTATGGCTATGATGCAAGAGTTAGTAATAAGTTTAAGATTTTTACTAATGTTAATTCAGCTATTGTAGACCCCAAGAATTTTTCTGAGAATAGTTTCATAGATAAGGAAACAGATGTATGTATAATTCCACCAAATAGTTTTGTACTTGCCAGCACGGTGGAATATTTTCGTATACCAAGGAATGTACTGGTAATTTGTGTTGGTAAATCAACTTATGCAAGATGTGGTATTATAGTAAACGTCACACCTTTAGAGCCTGGATGGGAAGGTCACGTCACACTTGAATTCTCTAACACTACTCCACTTCCTGCAAAAATTTACGCTAATGAAGGTGCATGCCAGTTTGTGTTTTTAAGCGGCGAAAGTGAATGCGAGAAATCATACGATGATATGAAAGGAAAATATATGAATCAACATGGTATCACTTTGCCGCTGGTGAAATAAGTACTACTTTTGTTGTGAGCTACCAAGTTGTTCTACAGACAATATTCCATTATCGCCAAAGAGTAAAGTGCGTACTGAGTCACTTTGTTTTAGGTTATCAACTGCCCGTTTTCTGCTGCTTCCAATGCGTGTGCTAAAACCACATTGAAGGTCTGTGACACCCTCTTCAATAAGACTACATTGTAAACCAAATCCGGTAGCGTAACCTTCTGTTTTACCAGAAGAAATTATTCCCTTTATAGCTACATTGTGGTTATCTTTAATTGTTCTTACCACTCCTTTACCATCTTCAATATCATCATTTACAATTCCTGCTATAATAGTCCGATCTGTACCTCCTTTCACTGCTCGAGATATTATTTCTGTCCTTGATTCTGTAACGTTCTGCTGTTCCAATTCATCAACTTTTTCTTCAATACGCTTCTTGTACTCTTCATCACTAACTTCTATTGTTTGCTGCTCTATATTTATATTTCCTTGATAAGGAAAACATTTATTAATGCAATAAAGAATAAGCGCAGGTACTAATGAAGTTGCTATATTTGATATGATGAGCGGAATTAAAATTATAGCGGCAGCAATGTAGATGAAGATTTTAGCTGTAAATTTTGCTATTTTAGATAATATGAAGTCGTTTTTTTGAATACTTACTGCATTCAAAAAAAAATAGGTACACGCTACCCATGCTAGTGTAATAGCAGTTGGTATAATAATTGGAATAAGTAAAAAAGCCTCTATCAGCTTTCTTACAGAGCTAGTTGGCTTAATGCTGTCATTATTCAGTGATGCAAAATAATCTTGACCAAGATTGGCAATATGTTTTGCACCAGATAAGACTCGCTCACTATTTTTTTAGATAAGTTAAGTTGCATTTACTTTACCATATTTGTAATCATGCTAGTTATAATAACAATAAATATGATAAAACCAACATAAATCTTTTGCTTCCATGCTTCCTTACTTTTTCTTAGTAATTACTATAGATGGTCAGGTAAGGAAGCAATATTACTACTACTCCCTCCCTTAGAAACGCAGCATACAGGTTTCCCCACACTACGCTTGAGTCCCTTATCTAAGTTCTTCTTTTCTCGAACCGGCTTGTCTTTCATAAATCCTCAGAATACATCAACTTTAGTGGTGACACTAACAGTAGAGAACCTTCTCTTGAAAAGGAGCTTGCTAACATCCTTGTTCGTTTCACTCTCTCATCAAAATACTTTTTCCATTTTAAGTCAAGGGGATTTGCATCCACTCTGATTTTAACATGTCGTCTGATAGGTATATCAATCAGCTTAAGCAGTCTTAAATAACGTATCTCTTTTGGTTTGTTCTTGCATATGGGTGCAGCAAAAACCCATTGGCGTTGACCCATTACTTTGAAGTAACGATTCTTTATCCAACGTAATCCTTTACGAGGATGTCTTTTCTTTGCCCATTTCCATAAACTATGCCAAATTTCATTGTCGATCTTTCTAAACGCTTTTTTAGCACACACATAGTGATAGTAATTTCCCCATCCTCTCAGTAGAGAGTTGAGTGACTTAATTACTATAGCCTGAGTGTTCGCTATATTTGCTTTTATCAATGTACGTGCTTGATTAAGAAGTTTTTTAATACTTTCTTTCGAAGGTTTAATAATTAACTTCTTATTATATCTACGTACATTACAACCAAGAAAGTCAAACCCTGTTGTAATAAATGTAATCTTTGTCTTCTCTTCTGACAGAGCTAGACCTCTCTCATGAAGGAAAGATGATACTAATGGCTTAACTTCATTTTCCAGTAGTTCATGTGTAAAACCTGAAATAATAAAGTCATCTGCGTACCTAATTACATTCACTCCACTTCTGATTTTTCCTCTTCTTTTGCTACCTAATTTACCAAAGCGACTTTCTAATAGCTGTTCAAGACCATCTAAGGTAAAGTTAGCTAGTATTGGAGAAATTATACCTCCTTGCGGAGTGCCAGCAGTTGTGGGATACAAGGTTTTTGACTCTAGGAAACCAGCCTTTAACCAACTATGCAGAATTTTCTTCTCCATAGGAATATGCTTCATAAGCCATTCATGGTTAATGTTGTCAAAGCACCCTTTGATATCACCTTCTAGTATCCATTGTGGTCGATTGCGTCTTGCCAGTAATAAGTGACAAGCAGCAATAGCATCCGCGCAGGATCTTTTAGGTCTAAAGCCATAGGAGTGACGGTCGCTGATCGTTTCAGATACTGGCTCCAGGGCAAACAGATATAATGCTTGCATGGCTCTATCTTTTATCGTTGGTATTCCAAGAGGTCTTCTTTTGCCATTAGATTTACTGATATAAATCCGTTTTAGCGGAGAAGGTTTATATCCTCTTTGCTTTAACTGCTTTATTCCTTGAAATTTAGCATTGCAAGTTGACCATAGTTGACGATCTACACCCGCTGTGTTTTTTCCTTGGTTTTCAGTTACTCTCTTAACAGCCAAAGCTTTTCCGCTAAAAGAGCGTGTGAGAAGATGTTGTAAAGCTTTTACCTTACCCCATCTTCCTTCTTGGACAGCCTTAACAATACGTCTTTGTAGCCTTATAACAACTTTTTGGCACTTCTTCCATGGCAATTGCTTCCATGCTTCGGAGTTGTCGGTAGGTGCACTTACAGCTTTATCTGTAATCATCTGCTTTCCTCCCTTAAGTGGTTAACAAAGTTTCTTGTCACGAGGGACCAAATGGAAGTCTGCTCGTTTTCACGCGAATTAATGTTACAAATTCTATCCATTTCGTTACAAAATGGCATTCGCTTTCTCCATTCTCCTTTACCTGCACTTCCATCAGCATTCCTTGCGGTTTGCTTGCCATGTAGGCGAAAATACAGGCTTACCCTGTTTCTCCAGTCATACAACAGTGGGTTAGGTGGCTTCTCTATACCGGTGGAATTGTTATTTGCGTACATCTAGAAATGAAAAATGTAACTTATCCACATTACCTTTTGGTCAGAGCTTATCAGCATCTTTAGCTCTTTCATCGTATCGGTACTTATAAAGCTTCACTTACGTTCACCATACCACTAAGCCTAGCCCTCCAACCACATGATGCTTGCAGTTTATGCCCCTCTCACGATTGAGCATCTTCTTTTTCAAGAGGAGGTTCATTGTCCGCATCGCTTGGCACCAACCGGTTGCCCGATTCGCACTGATGCATAGACTCAGACGGCAAAACATCTGGTTTAATAAGTTTTATAATCCTTTCAGTTTCTTTCTGAATGAATTCCTCTCCTTTTAAACAATATGACCGAAGACTTTCAGGTCGCACCATTTCTTTATTAATTGATATCCTTTCAAGCCGCTAACACTGATTGCATTTGCCTAGTTACAAAAATAATGTCTGTGCTAAAACATGCTCATATATAGCTCTTTTTCTAATAGTTCGAATAGCTGGATATTCTTTCTGGCTCAATTTTTTATAACAAACCAATGGTTTGATTAAAATCAGGAGAATATGGAGGCAGATATATAACTTCAGCACCGACACTTTTAACAAATTCACTTATTTTCTATGAAAAGTTGCATTATCCAAAATCACCCAGCAAAAAGCTTGAACTAGCTATTAAAAACGTCTGTATCGCAATAGCCTTCAAAAATCATAGGCGCCATAATTTTTCCCTTATTCAAAGCTGCAATCATACTAATACGCTGACTTTTGTATTATCAATTCCAGATTAGTCGATATATACAAGAATTTCAGTGTTTTTTGTTACTATGAGTTTTTTAAGCTCAGCACGTTTTTTCTGCGTCCTTAAATAGTCCTAATTTTAATTTGTTTTAAGTTTAAAGTCTTTCGTTAGGTTTGCAGAATACATTTCCTTATTATCTTGGTTATAGAAAGTAAATTTGTGATCGTCTAAACCTAATATTGCAAAGCCAAAGCCGAAAAAGTTTCTAACTTCGTGTGCTAAGTAATTTCTACTATTTGGATAGTTAAATTCTACGTTTTGATAAACAGGTTCTTGATCTTGAGCGTGTAATAATGCACCGCCGTTTCCAACTATAATCTGATCTGGAACATTATCCATTAATAAAATCTGGGCTATATGAATGTGGCCAGAAACTATGGTAGTAACATTGCTTGGAAATTTATCTCCAAAAGCTTCAATTTGTGTAAGATTACCATGGCTTTTTAATGTCAAAAATTCTTTTTTTGGAGATCTCCAAAGCGGTTTATGAGTCAAAAACCACGTGGGCTTATCTTGTATCAATTTATCAAACTGCCTCTCAAAAGCATCAACTGTGCTTTGGGTTGTAAAAATTTCCTCACCGGATGAAGAGTCGAAGATAAAAAACTTCATCGGCCCAGCATCTAAGAACCAACTGGAAATAAGATCTTCACATTTTTGAGGGAAAAAGGGGTATGAATCTAAATATCTGAACCATCCTTCATAAGCTCTATTACAACTCTCATGATTTCCACGAACAAAAAGAAAAGGAGATTGTGTTAAAATATCTTTTGCAGGCTCAAACCAATCAGCGTACCAAGCTTCTTTGCTATATCCATAAATATCGCCGCACTTTTTTGTGTTTCTACATTTTGTTTGTCTATAATGATAATCACCAACATGGATAATTAAATCTGGTTTATGAAAAGCGATTGAATCTAAATTTTTTTTCAAAGGCCAGCTATCTACAGAATTACATTCTTGCTGAAATAACATATTTATTCTACATCCTGTATCACCAATAAAGGCAATTTTGCTGATCTTTTTTGCTAATACAGGAACCTTTATATTGTCAAGACTAATGTTTTGAGCATTTGTTTCTACTATCAGTTCACAAACTGTTTCGGTATTGTTAATTGAGCTGCGACTTAGCATTTCTACTTCCTTATCATCGACGTAAGCAATGGGACACATGTTATTGTCTATAATTGCACGTATGCTTAATTTATTTTCTGGAATGACTTGGGACCATGTGTATAATATTTGCGCATGGACGAAGTGAAAGCTAATTGTAAGAGAGAGGATTAAAAAAATGAAAATATTAGCTATATTCACTTGTATAAAAACCTAAGTTAAGAATTAGTAGTAATGTTATCTTAAATGATTAAAATTTGTAACCATAAAGTTTATAATTAAATTATACAGGCAATTCCTAAATTATCTTAGTATCAGATTGACACTTTGATGAAAAATCTTAAAATGGTTAAGTAACTTAAAGTAATTATGTAAAAACTAGAATAAAGTGCGGTCGTGGTGGAATTGGTAGACACGCAGCGTTGAGGTCGCTGTGGCTCACAAAGCCTTGGAAGTTCAAGTCTTCTCGACCGCACCAAGTTGTTTGGTGTAGGTGAAATGTTTATAGGAAATCAAAGTGGAAATAAAGTCGAAAGAGCCATCAGCGAAATCAGGCGCGGTCTGCCAATTTTAATATATGATGATGAAAATAACTATCTATTGCTTGCTGCTGCTGAAACTTTAGAAAAAAATTTATTTAGTCGATATAAGCTTATATCAGGTAATGTGTATGTTACTTTGACTGCAAGTAAGGTAAAATACATATGTCAGAGTAAAGAACATAGTAGCAAACGTCTGTTGATAAGCAATTTTGATGAACTGCTCCATTTAATAAACTGTTCAAAGGAAGATTGGGTAAAAGAGTTGCGATGCTCAAAGACAATAGATGCGTATGCTGTTGCCTTGCTTAAGTTCTCAGAATTATTGCCATACGCGTTAGTGGCTGATATGACTTTTGAGAATAAACATGAAATGCGAAATTGGTGTGAAGAAAATGACATTATTGCACTAAATACGTTACTTGTGGATGATTTTCAACAGAATCATAGTGTGTATGAAGTGTGCAAGACATCATTATTTTTAAAACAAACTCAAAAAGTAGATATCATATCTTATAGAACCAAAAGTGGCGGAAGAGAACATTATGCAATTATCATTGGCAATCCAGATAAAGATAATGAGCCGTTAGTGAGAATTCATTCTTCATGCTATACAGGAGACTTATTAGACAGCTTGTCATGTGATTGCAGAAGCCAGTTACATCAAGCGATTCAAATAATGACCGACTTTGGGAATGGCATTATATTATACTTGATGCAAGATGGGAGAGGTATTGGTCTAACTAGTAAGTTAAGAGCATACAGTATGCAAAGAAAATATAATCTTGATACTGTTGATGCAAATAGAGTATTGGGTTTTGAAGATGATGAAAGGAGCTTTGCTGTTGCAGCTAAAATACTTAAGAAATTGAACATTAACAAAATACAATTACTTACAAACAATGGTAGAAAGTTATCAGAGTTGAAAAATAACGGTATAGAAGTTACAAAGTGTATACCACTTATTATGGAACGCAATGAATATAATGATTCATATATGGAAACAAAATTTGGCAAGTTAGGCCATGGATTAAGGGTTTGTTAGCTTTTTTGTTATAACTACTTTGTTAGCTTGCTATGTTCATTAATATAAGTTAAGATTTTTAAGAATATTGAGATGCTGAAATTTTTAAAACAAGAAAAAAGTAATGAGTCATTGGATAAGGATATAAATTGGAATTCAAGTCGCTATAGCACAGTTGTTGCTCAGAGAAATACTTTACTTTTATTTACATTAATATTACTAGTTGCAATTTCTATAAGCATATTAGCTATATTTAAAATTAGCACAAGTAGCACTATTGAGCCATTCGTTATAGAAATTGACAAAAAGTCAGGAATAGTGCAATTGGTTGATCCTGTTACAGTAAAACAATATTCTGCAAATGAAACGCTGAACGATTATTTTATTTCAGAGTATATAAAAGCAAGGGAGGTTTTTGACCCATATAATTATAATTATAATTATTATACAAAAGTAAGGTTGTTTTCTTCGCCTAGTGTATATAGTGAATTTAGCAATTATATAAAATCGCAGAATATGAATGACCTTTTTAATTTATATTCAGATGCTAAAGGTGAGTTGAAAATTCGTTCAATTCAAAAATTAGGTAACGATGCTCTTCAAGTGAGATTTTCTATAGAATTTACACGAAAAGATGGAAATTCCTCAAGGAAAAATAAGATAGTTGTGATGTCGTATAAATATGCATCGCTTGAAATGAATGATCAGCAAAGATATATTAACCCGTTAGGGTTTCAAGTTATTTCATATAGAGTAGATGATGAATATGTGTAGGATATTGTTAGTTTTAGCTTTACTAATAAGTGGCAACTTAAATGCATCTATTAATAATAAACCTATTTCTGTAGATAGTAGAATAAAGACTTTTGTATATAGCCCTAATGAGGTGTTTACAGTAATTTTTAGTCAAGGTTACTATTCTTATATTGAGTTTGCAGAAGGGGAAAAAGTCAAAAATATTGCTGTTGGTGATGCATCAAGTTGGAAAATTAATCCTTATGATAATAAACTGCTTGTCATGCCATTTGAAGTCAGTAGTCGCACTAACATGATTATTACGACAACTAAAAAGAGAAATTACATTTTTGATCTAATTTCAAGACCAAATTACGATAAATACCCAGATGCTGATGCTAAAAAAGTGGATCATGATTATTCCGTCGAAAAGGATATATCTTACGTAATACGTTTTTATTATCCTCAAGAAGAAGATGAATTTGATGTTGATTTAGATGAGGTTTCTTTACCTACTCAAATGCAATACATTACAGAAAAGCCAGAAAAAATAATACAAGAAAATAATACAAGGTACAACTATACATATATTGATGAAGGCAGTAATGTGGATATAGTGCCGATAGAATTATTTGATGATGGTTATTTAACCTATTTAAAGTTTAGAAATAGTGATAAAATTCCTCAGGTTTTTATAGAAGGGAAATCCTGTAAAAGGCTGTTATTAGATGGTTATGTTATAATAAAAGGGGTACATAAAAAGCTATTAATGCGTTATGAAGGTAGTGAAGTTGAAGTTATAAATAGGTCACTTTAGTTGTGGTACATGTAATATGAATAAAGAAAGGAATAATAGTGTAGAAGATGAATCAGAGATAGAAAGCAAGGTAGTAACAGTTGGTTCTAATCAAGGTTATAAGGCATTGATGATAGTTATGGTAGCGTTCTTAGTTGGTGGAGTGTACTATCTTTATTTTAGTCCTTCTAATAAAGAGGGTCCAGAGATTGTTAAAAAAGAGGAAACAAAGCAAAACATTCAAGAATTGAAAGGAAAGTTAGAACAAGTTCCAGATAATGCAATAGTTTCCGAAAGAGTAGTAACTGATCTCTTGCCACCCTTACCTCCTCTTCCTATTCCACAAGTCATACCAGAAGTAAAACAAATCAAAAAAGAGGAAGTGACAAAAAAAGAAGAGCAACTAAAAGAAACTCCCTTGTCAAATATACCTATTTTACCAAAGCAAAATTTTCCTTCTGGTAATGTTATTAGCAATTTGCCTACTTCATTTTCTACAATAGGAAGCGGAGGTTATCCTAAAGAAAGGCGTAGTGCACAAATGTTAGCAATTTCAGGTAGTAGCGGGAAAGATAAAGCTGAAGATGCTGTTTTATCCAATACCTCAGCACAGTCGAGCAAAGCTACCAAAGCTGGAAAGCTTGGTTTAATGATTATTCAAGGTAAAGTTATTGACGCTATTCTTGAAACTGCAATAAGTTCTGACTTACAAGGAATGCTCCGTGCTATTGTTAGTAGAGACGTTTATGCAGAAACTGGTGATACAATTTTAATACCGAAAGGCTCAAGGTTAATAGGTGGTTATTCATTCGACTCAAATGTTGCAAAAGCCCGCGTGAACATAAATTGGAATAGGATCATTCTTCCTCATGGTATAGATGTTGCTATTTCATCATCTGGTACCGATGAGCTTGGAAGAGCAGGAATAGCAGGAATAGTTGATAATAAAATAGCAAGTGCATTATTCTCTTCAGTGGCACTTGCTGGTGTTTCGATTGGTTCAGCTGTTGTAGGACAAAAAGCCTCTAATCTTATCGATGCGCTAACTGCCATGGATGCAGTGAAGTCTATTACTGCAACTGAAATAGATATTTCTTCTCTCAAAGGGGCTATTGTTGAGAGATTGGAGAATTCTATAAAAACTGAAGTTGGGAAGGTAGGAGACGAAAAATGGAAATTGGGTATTAGAGCTATTGAAAAAATTCGAAATGCTAAAAGTGATCAGGATTTGCTGAGAATAATAAAGGAAGAAATAGTAAGTGTGATAAAAAGTTCTGGAGCTAGTGGAGTGGATGCAATTACTAGTGACAATATCGGTATAACTTTAGACGATGTACGTCAACTGTTGAGGCAAACTCAGAAAAGAAGCAAATCTGTTTATGATGAAGCAATTGGGAAGTCAATCAATGATTTTTCCAAAGACATGCGAGATATAGTTGATAGGAGTGTAGATAAAAAACCAACTATTTATGTTAATCAAGGAACTGCATTGAAAGTATTTGTTAACCAAGATATAGTATTTCCTCCACAGTCAATATTAAATAACTGAAATGAACTATGCTGCACTTGATACATACTTGGAGCCATTACAAGGGATATTTCAAGAGGAAGGTGTAAATGAAATATCAATAAATAAACCGAAGGAAGTATGGATTGAAAATCGCGGTGAAATAAGATGCGAAAAGTTAGAAATATTTGATCTCAACCATTTAAAATCTCTTAGCAGGTTGATTGCTCAAGCTACAGAACAAAAACTGAGCGAAGAGACACCGCTGCTTTCAGCTACATTACCAAATGGTTATCGTATACAGATAGTGTTTCCTCCAGCATGTGAGCCTGATAAAGTAGTCATTTCAATTCGTAAACCTTCTTCTATGCAATTGGCATTGGATGATTATGAAAAAATGGGGGCTTTTTCTGAAACTGTTATAGGAGTCACCGATAATCCAGTAGATCGTCACCTAGATTTGCTACTGAAACAAAAAAAAATAAAAGAGTTTTTAGAATATGCTGTAATAAATAAGAAAAATATCATAATTAGTGGTGGAACTTCCACTGGTAAAACCACTTTTACTAACGCTACTTTGCGTGCTATTCCATCTGAAGAAAGAATTATTACTGTTGAAGATGCGAGGGAGATAGTTTTGAATGATCATCCCAATAAAGTCCATTTAATTGCCTCTAAAGGAGGGCAAGGCAGGGCAAAAGTGACCACTCAAGATTTGATAGAGGCATGTTTACGTTTAAGACCAGATAGGATAATAGTTGGTGAATTACGTGGAGCAGAAGCTTTTAGTTTTCTTAGAGCAATAAACACTGGCCACCCAGGGTCAATATCAACTCTTCATGCGGATAGTCCGGCAATGGCTCTTGAGCAAATAAAACTTATGGTTATGCAAGCAAATCTTGGCATTCCCCCAGATCAGATCATACCATACATTAGAAATGTAATTGATATTGTTATTCAGCTAAAAAGAACCAGTGGAGGCAAAAGAAGCATTTCTGAGATATTATTTACTAGATCTTCAAATGAAAATGCTTAAATTTATACGTAAGTTAAGAAAAAGTAGTTTATGAGTAATGGAAATCACCTACGTAATGTTCTTATAGGAGGTGTGGTATCTTTTAGCATATTTGAATTTTGCTTCTATTTGTCTGGTATATTATTCTACCTGCTTGTTGACGGTCCAGATGGTGTAGATTTTAGAGCAATTAATCCTAGCTTGACACCTTTTCCTCAAGCTCTCTGGCCGACAATTTTTGATCATATACAATATTGTTGGCATCATCCAGAGCTATATAGCTTTGAGCTCAAAATTAAATTAGTTGTATCTTCTCTACTGCCTCAAATTGTTTTGATGATTATTTTGTGGAATGTGAGAGAAAGACTAATTGAGTGGCGGCCATTTAAAAAGAAAGAATCACTTCATGGAGATTCACAGTGGGCATCAGAGAAAGACATACGAAAAGCGGGATTAAGAAGCAAAAAAGGTCTATTGCTTGGTAAAGATAAGAGAGGATATTTTATTGCTGATGGGTTTCAGCATGCATTGCTCTTTGCACCTACAGGCTCTGGTAAAGGTGTTGGTTTTGTAATTCCTAATTTGTTATTTTGGAATGATTCGGTAATTGTGCATGATATAAAATTAGAAAACTATGAAATAACAAGTGGTTGGCGAGAGCGACAAGGACAAAAAGTATATGTATGGAACCCAGCGCAGCCAGATGGGGTAAGCCATTGTTATAATCCACTGGAATGGATTAGTGAAAAACCTGGACAGATGGTTGACGATGTGCAAAAAATAGCTAACCTAATCATGCCTGAACAAGATTTTTGGCAAAACGAAGCAAGAAGCTTATTTGTTGGGGTGGTACTATATTTACTTGCTGCACCAGAGAAAGTTAAATCTTTTGGTGAGGTTGTGCGTACGATGCGTAGCGATGACGTAGTTTACAATCTTGCTGTAGTTTTGGACACAATGGGTAAAATAATACATCCGGTAGCGTATATGAACATTGCAGCTTTTTTGCAAAAGGCTGACAAAGAAAGATCAGGTGTTGTGTCAACTATGAACTCGTCGCTTGAATTGTGGGCAAACCCATTGATCGATACTGCAACTGCATCAAGTGATTTTAATATTTTGGATTTTAAAAAGAAGAAAACTACAGTTTATGTTGGTTTAACTCCTGATAACTTAACTAGGCTCAGGCCTTTAATGCAGGTTTTTTACCAACAGGCAACTGAGTTTTTATGTAGAAAATTGCCATCGGATGACGAGCCTTACGGCGTATTATTTTTAATGGATGAGTTTCCAACACTTGGAAAAATGGAGCAATTTCAAACGGGCATCGCATACTTTCGTGGCTATCGAGTAAGGTTATTTTTAATTGTTCAAGATACTGAACAGCTTAAAGGAATATATGAAGAAGCAGGAATGAACTCCTTTTTATCAAACTCAACCTATAGAATAACTTTTGCAGCCAATAATATTGAAACGGCTAATTTGATATCTCAGCTTATAGGAAACAAAACTGTACAACAAGAATCATTAAACAAACCTAAATTTTTAGACTTGAATCCTGCATCAAGATCATTGCATATCTCTGAAACACAGAGAGCATTGCTCTTACCTCAAGAAATTATTATGCTGCCACGTGATGATCAAATAATTTTGATAGAATCGACTTATCCAATTAAGTCAAAGAAAATTTTGTACTATAGTGATAGCACATTCACAAGAAGGCTGATTAAACCAACACGTGTGCCTACACAAGAGCCATATGATCCAAACAAGGTCTTTTCTGCTGCTAACAAAGATAAGATTAGTAATGAAGAAGAGAGTAATGCTATTGAAGCTGCTGATTATCCTGTTGAGGCTAAAACTGAAGATGCAGTATACGATGAGCCAGAGATTGAAGATGGATTTGAAGACGAGGATATTGATGATAAATTTGAAGGTGGTGATGGTTTTGATGATGAGGAAGACGATGATGGGTTTGATGATGAAGACAGTAAGGATGAATTTGACGATGATGATGAATTTGAAGATGAGGACAAACTAGACGGCAATAAAATCGAGGATAGAGGTTAATTTTACCTATTTTTTAGCTTAGAAAATAATTAGTTTTTTCATATTAAATCATTTTTAATTAATTAGTACTAGATTAGCTATTTTAACTAGAGGAATAGTCATGATGAGTAAAAAAACATTAGCAGTTACAGCACTTGCTTTATTGTTGTCACAACAATCTTTTGCAAGTGAAACAGAAGGATTTTACTTTGGTGGTGGATATTACGGTCAATATTTGAACTTGGGTAAGTTGAAAGCAAAAATTGGAGGCAAAGATGCTAAAGATGATAACCGTGTATCTATAAATGACATAGACGCTCAGAGAACAGAAGGTCAGTTAATAAGTAAGTATAAAGGAGATTATAACCCACCTTTTGCTGCAAATGTAGCACTTGGTTACACAGGAGAACTAGGCAATAATAGCTATAGAGCTGAATTAGAAGGAATGTATTCTTCTGTGAAAGTGGATAATGTTGGTTTAACAAGCGGCCAGATGACAATATCGTATACAGAAGGTGGCAATCGATATGGATCAATTATTAACCATGACAAAATTGAGAACATATCTGTAATGGCAAATGTTTATCATTATTGGAAAAGTGATAGTTTCTCTTTTTCTCCCTACGTCGGTATTGGAATTGGTGCAACAAAAATGACGATGTTTGAAAAATCATCAATAAGACCTGCAGGTCAATTAAAGGCTGGCTTTGATTATCATATAAATGAAGATGTAAATATGCATATCGGATATAGAGGTTTTGGTGTTATTGGTAGCAGTGAATACAAACCAGAAACTTTAAAGTTTGATGATAAAGCAAAAAAAATGGCTCAACAAACAGGTAATGATAAAATGACTACTATCATACAGAACAGCTTTTTTCACACACATGGTATAGAAGCTGGACTCACTTTTCATTTTGCAAGCAAAGCTTAACTCTGATAGAGACTATTTTCCTGGTAGCACGTCTGCGTCACACGACTGTAGCTGCTAACCAGGTGACAACTTTCTCGTTATCTGAATATTTTCTTTCTTGTAATTCAGGCTCTTTTTTCTCAGTTCCAGCGTGTAGCGCTGGAACAACAATAAAGAACATATAAAGAGTAGTTATGCAAGGAGTCTATTTTTTATTCTTAATTAACTCTAAGGCTTTCTTCAGATCTATACTTTCAATATCTGCATTCTTGCCCAAAGCAACATTTGTTTTACCGCATTTTATATAGAATCCGTACCTACCGTTGCAGATAAAAACTTCTTTTCCCTTTTCATTAAAACCAAGAGATTTTAGCTCTTTGCGTGGGCTGCTCTCAATAATTTGTATAGCTTCGTTTAATTGTGTGTCTAATACCTCCTTAGAGCTTTTTTTAAGAGAAAAGTATCGACCATCATAGAGAATATAGTACCCAAATCGTCCAAGACCTATTTTTACTTCCTTTCCAGTTTCAGGGTGCTCTCCGATTATTTTCGGCAGGGAAAGTAATCGAGTGGCGGTATTTAGATCAATGTCATTAACATTTATATCTTTTGGTACAGAAATCTTCTTTTTCTTTTCTGACTCACTATTAAACTCCAGATAAAGTCCAAAAGGACCTTTTTTGATCATTACCTCTTGGCCTGTCACATCATCTATACCCAAACTTTTTGGATATTCTGAATTGTCATTACTGCCCGTAATTTCTTTTGTATGATTGCATGCAGGATAGTTAGAACATCCAAGAAACACACCGGCTTTTCCAAAATTTAATTTCAATATACCACCAGAGCAATTAGGACATTTTTTACCTATTTCTTCTTTTCCTTCCTCTGAACAAAACCAATCGACTACCAAGTCATTAATACCGCTAAAAATCTCATCATGCGTCATTTGCTTGACAGAGTTTACAAGACTAAAGAACGGCACCCAAAAGTAGCCTAGTTCTTTTTTCCAATCTGCACGTCCATTTGAGATTAAATCAAGCTTTTCTTCCATTTGTGCTGTGAAGTCATACTCTATACAACGCTGAAAAAAAGTTTCTAAAAATATGGTAACAATCTTACCGCGGCTGCTTGGAATAAATCTTTTATTATCTAGTGTAACGTATTCACGGTCCTGCAATACTGAAATAATTGTTGCATAAGTTGATGGCCGTCCTATACCGATCTCTTCCATTTTTTTTACTATACTCGCTTCACTATAACGAGGTGGCGGTTGAGTAAAATGCTGTTTCGGATCAACAGAAATCAACTTGCACGCTTCCTCTTCCTTCATGGCAGGTAGCAGGCCTTCATTTTCGGCTTCTATGTTATCTTGATAGACTTTATAAAAACCATCAAAGAATATACTCGACCCACTTGCTCGCAGAATTACTTTCTGATCAGCAGAATTAATTTCAACTACCACTTGATCAAGAATCGCCGATTCCATTTGACTTGCGATGGTTCTTTTCCAGATTAAATCATACAATTTAAATTGCTCTGGCGTTAAGTAATCTTTAATACTACCAGGCGTTCTACTTATATCAGTTGGACGAATTGCTTCATGTGCTTCTTGGGCATTTTTGACCTTTTTTACATATTTACGAGGAAACTGCGGTAAATATTTATCACCATATAATGACTTAATTGATCCCCTGATTGAGTTTATAGCCTCATCTGCAATATGAAACCCATCTGTACGCATGTAAGTTATCAATCCTACGGTTTCACCACCAATATTGATACCTTCATATAAATTTTGCGCTACTCGCATAACATTTTTCACATTAAAATACAGTTTATTCACTGCATCTTGCTGAAGACTTGAGGTGATAAATGGAGGAAGCGGGTTTCTCTTAACTTGCTTGCGTTCTACTGTGCTTACAGCATACTGCCTTGACTCGATCTCCCTGACTAAGTTCTTTGCCTCTTCTTCATTCTTAATATCAAATTTTTCTAGCTTTTTATTGTCATAGTGGCTTAGCATAGCAAAAAAAGCCTCATCTTTGCTATTTTGCATTTCTGCCTTTATGCTCCAATACTCCTGTGTTATAAATTTACTAATTTCATCTTCTCGTTCGCATATAAGCTTTAATGCAACAGACTGCACTCGCCCTGCAGATTTGCTTCCCGACAATTTTGTCCACAGCAGCGGTGACAAGCTAAATCCAACTAGATAATCCAAAGCTCTGCGTGCTTGCTGTGCACGCACTAAGTCCATATTAATTTCACGTGGATTTTTTATAGCTTCTTGCACTGCTCTTTTTGTTATTTCGTTAAAGACTACTCTATGAATGTTACTTTCATCATTGATTGCTTTTCTTTCCTTTAGTGCCTCTATCACATTCCAAGCTATTGCTTCCCCTTCTCTGTCTGGATCTGTTGCAAGGTATATATCTGATGTTTTACTAGCTTCCTTGACTAACTCTTTTACATACTTTTCTGCTTTTTCAATAATCTCATACTTCATGGCAAAGTCATTATCAGGATCAACAGAACCATTCTTCGCTGGCAGATCTCTGACGTGGCCAAAAGATGCAGCCACTTTGAATTCTTTACTCAAATATTTACCTATCGTCTTTGCCTTTGCTGGCGACTCAACTATTAATAATGCCATAATTATTAGTACTTAAAGGTAATATGTTGAAATATATAGAATAAAAAGTAAAAAAATATTTTAATGGTCTTTCCAATTTTTCTAAGTAATTGTTTGATGTTCGCAAAAAAACTAATGAAAGAACCTGCTTTATAAATTTTTCCAACTCCCTTACCATAAGGATAACGCTATACTATTTATCTTCGTCTGTGCAGATTAAACGACAAAAGCATAACGCAGTTGTCGTCTTATTTTTAATTTTTTGCACTATGTGCATCTTATTTCTTTACAAAACTTCTAGTTTTTTAACCATATAAGCTGAAACGGTCTGTTTAAGACAGGCCAATTTTCAGGATTAGAGC
The DNA here is from genome assembly GCF_020405475.1 of Wolbachia endosymbiont of Tribolium confusum. Classification (NCBI taxonomy): domain Bacteria; kingdom Pseudomonadati; phylum Pseudomonadota; class Alphaproteobacteria; order Rickettsiales; family Anaplasmataceae; genus Wolbachia; species Wolbachia endosymbiont of Tribolium confusum. The sequence goes on from NZ_JAIZNT010000006.1 coordinate 81,605, forward strand.
TAGCTAATAGGGGGTTTCTTTTGTCTTTTTTCTACTTGGTAAATTTCTTGATATTTGTAGCTAAAGTAATTTAAGAGAGGTGTCATCCCAGTGCTCCGACACTGGGATCCAGTTAAATTTACGAGTATAAAAGTAATCAACGTTTCTGATGATGGAAAAATGGATCCCAGTGTCGGAGCACTGGGATGACAAGAAAAGGAGTACTGGAATGACAAGAAGGACATTCCACCATGTCATTCCAGCGGATGACCAGATTTTTTTATTTGATCCCAGACTGGCTGGTTATGCAAGTTCCAATTTTAATAATATTTACATATAAGCCATACGCTTGAGTTGCAAAGTTCTAAAAAGCAGCCAAAATAAAAATAAGTAGACATTTACAAATTAAACTAAGTGTACAATCAACAAACAAGAGTATTGATTGCAACAATACTCTGTAGAATCGCAATATGGTATGACCATATGCTCTTTATTGATCTGGTTAATATAATTAGTAGAGAATTTTGTTATGCAAAAGATATCTACTACAGCATATTGCAATTGTTTGGAATTGCAGGACTGGGTGCAATGGTAAGACCACTTGGTGCATCTGTATTTGGTCACATTGGTGATAGGTATGGAAGGAGAATGGCGTTAACGATTGCTATCTTGCTAATATCGATTCCTTCTAGTCTCGTTGCGTTTATTCCAAGTTATGGCAAAATAGGAATAACCTCTACTATGTTGCTTCTTACAATCCATCTGATACAAGGGGTTGCACTTGGCGCTGAGCAAGGAGGTAGCTCTGTTTATCTCATAGAGCATTTACCTAATAAGAAAAAACTAGGAATGTTTTTTGGAATAATAAGTTTTGGTCGCTCCATTGGCATATTGCTCTCTGTGGTTGCAGTGATCATTTGTAAAAAAAACACTGATTTTAACGCTTGGGGTTGGAGGCTGCCGTTTATTTTTTCAGCCATTTTAGGCTTAATAAGCGCATATAGTATATATACACTAGGAGAAACTCCAGCGTATGAAAAAAATCGAGAACAAAGAAATTTACCTAATTTACCAATAATAGAGCTTACAAAACGCTATAAGAGAGCCCTGATACTTGCAATTTTAATATCTGTACCTGTTAATGTTGCTGTTGGATTTACCATATTTCTTAGAACAATTGCAAAAGAAATAGTGTCGGTTGAGACTTATGTCACAACGTATGTCAACGAAGTTGTACTCATTATAACCAGTATATTAATGCCGATATCTTCAATAGTGCTTGGAATTTTAGCTGATAAAACAGGAAGAGAACGCACTGCAATCTTATTTATAGTGATCACAACGGTAATATGTTGTCCTATGTTATCTATTGCATATTACTATAAAAGCTACCTAATAATTATGTTGAGTGTGATGGCTCTTTCTATAATCGAGAGGGGTATTAATCCTATAGGGATAGTTACTGCTGAGCTTTTTCCTACTAATGTTAGATTTAGTGGTGTTAGCTTATCACGCAACATCTCTTTTGCCTTGCATGGAGGATTTACTCCTATGATATGCACTTGGTTTACTATAATGTTTCCTAAAATAGACTTTGCTGCTGGGCTTTATGTAATTTTTTGCTTATTAGTCAGCTTAGTAGCAATATTGCAAATAAAACCACAAGATAAAAAGTGTGATTGGTAATTTTCTCTATTTAAATTTATTTCACTTATTTAGCTAATTTTTATTACAATTATAATTTTGGCTTTTATGAAAACTGCATACGTATGTCAATTCTGCGGTCATAGCACTGGAAGGTGGGTAGGAAGGTGTATTGCATGTGACAGTTGGGATACGGTTGTCGAAGAAATAGTACTAAAAACAGAAACGAGAAGTACATCTGCACCAATTTCAATAAAAGCGTTATCAGATAGTGAAATTATTACCCCCGATCGTTTTTTAACAGGAATAGAAGAGTTAGATAGAGTTTTTGGTGGAGGTATCGTTCAAGGTGCTAGCATTTTAATTGGTGGTGAACCTGGAATTGGAAAATCTACTCTTTTGCTTAGGATTGCAGCTAATGTTGTACAACTTTCCTCTTTTGAATGTCTTTATGTATCTGGCGAGGAATCTTTAGAGCAAGTGAGCCTCAGAGCAAAGCGTCTTAAAATAAATGAACCTAAAATTAAGCTTTTATCTACAGTATCTTTAACTGATGTAGTAGCAACAATAAGAAAAAATAAGAGTATTAAGTTCTTGATAATTGATTCTATACAAACAATGTATGATAGCAAAGTCACATCAGCACCAGGAACTGTAACTCAAGTCCGTACCTGCGCTCATGAATTGACTGTTCTTGCAAAGCAATATGGTGTTTCTCTCTTAATAGTTGGCCATATAACGAAAGATGGACAAATAGCGGGACCTAAAACCCTGGAGCATATGGTAGATACAGTACTATATTTTGAGGGTGAAAATAGTAATCAATATCGCATTTTACGTACTATTAAAAATAGATTTGGCCCTGCAAATGAAATTGGTGTTTTTGAGATGTCTAAAGCAGGACTCATGCCTGTTGATAATCCATCATCATTATTCTTGACCGTACATGATAGAGAAGTAGTTGGCAGCGCCGTATTTGCAGGAGTTGAAGGTTCAAGACCAATCTTAATGGAAGTGCAAGCATTAATAGCAAGGACTAATATGGCAACTCCAAGAAGAGCAGTAGTTGGTTGGGATATTAATAGATTAGCTATGATAATCGCGGTTCTAAGTGCTCGTTGTAAAATGTTTTTGCATGATAAAGAAGTATACCTAAACATTGCGGGAGGACTCAAAATACAGGAACCATCAGCTGACCTTGCTGTTGCTGCTTCCCTTATTTCAAGTTTAGTAAATTTACCTCTGCCAACTTCTTCAATAATCTGTGGTGAAGTTGCACTTTCAGGAGAAATTAGAAATGTTTCGCATGCTGATCTCAGACTAAAAGAAGCGCAGAAATTAGGATTCAAAAAAGCGATTATGCCTAAAAATGGCAATTATTCTTCTCATGATATTGAGATAATTAAGCTTGGTCATATAAAAGAGTTAAAAGAGGTCTTCAATCACAGTTAAATACTATCTGCATGAACATTTTGCTTGCGAGAAGGATGTCTTCCATAATGTCATTCAAGTAGCTGACACTGGCTTCTTTTTTTCTGGATTCCAGACTGGAATGACACCATAATACCTGTTGGAGTATGTATGTAGCCTTATCTCACACTTCTGTCATGCCAGTGCCCAGACACTGGCATCCAGTTTTTTCGTCATCAAAAACATTGTAAAGTGTTTAGCTGGATTCCAGTTTCATGCACTGACCATTTGCTGTTTTTACTCATAACTACTCTGTCTGGACGAATACGAAAACAAGTAGCTAATTATCGTATAAAAAAAGAAGATATAGAATATCCTCTTTTTTGTTATTAAAGATACATTAAATCTTGATTGTGTATTTCATCTGCTATAAGCAATAATTTTTCGCTCTCATCATAGAGATTTTTTGCACTATCTGCTAATTTCTCAATAGTTTGCAAATGATGTTCGGAAAGTTCAAGACTATAAAATGGTGATTCTCGAAAACATTGTTCTAGGCATTCTCGCATTGATGAAGTATTTTTACATTTGCTGGAGCATATACGAAGAGCGTCTCTCACCCCACTGTAACCTGAAAGATCATCCGACTTTTGTTGTAAGTCTGTTTCCTTTTTTTCACTTTTAAGATTCCGCATATTTCCTATCATAATATACTCCTTAATTTTTTAAATATATTAATACTAGAATACAAATATGAATATTATATTAATATAATTACTTTTAAGCATGAGTGACAAGCTGAAGTGATTTTTTGTTACTCAAAAAATGGGTTAGATTCTTTTCTTTAAAGATTTTCTATTTTTCGTATTTTTTTATAAAAACCATGGGCGCCCATTATTAGCTAAAGTAAAGGTCAAGTATCTGGAATTCTGGACATAAAATCCTCCTGTGTAAAAAAGAGTTAGAAAAAAAATGCAGTGCACATACGACAGATATACACTGAAGAATACATTTTTTAATAAGTTTGATTAAAAAGTCTGCAGACGAAGATAGATTTTGAGCTCTTAAAATATCTCTATTTGTCATTATAATTAGATTGAAAATATGCGGAAGTAATTTTTATACGTTAGCTATCTATAACGGAAAACCCAACCTAATTAATCACTTGCAACCAGCGTCACATGCTGGAATGAGATCATCTAAAAACGTCTTCTCTTATGATAATTAAGCTTGGTCACATAAAGGAATTGAAAAAAATCTTCAATCAGATTTAAACAGCGCTTCAGCAAACTCTTTGCCAGTAAATTCCCTTAGGTCTTCTACACTTTCACCAATTCCTATAGCATGTAATTTCACCTTATAAGCTTCTGCAAGCCCAATCACTACTCCACCTTTGGCAGTACCATCTAGCTTTGTTACAATTAACCCGGTAACACCAACCATTTTACTAAACGCCTCTAATTGGCTATAAGCATTTTGGCCAGTAGTTGCATCAAGAACTAAAATAACATCATGAGGAGCAGTATCATCTAATTTCTTTATTGTTCTATATATTTTTGACAGCTCTTGCATGAGATTTACATTGTTTTGTAGCCTTCCTGCTGTATCAATTAAAACAACATCAACGCTATCTTTTATCGCTTGATTTACAGCTCTATATGCCACACTTGCAGAATCGCTACCGTGCTCTCCAGTAACAATAGAGCAATCAGAACGTTCTGCCCAAATATTTAATTGCTCACTCGCAGCAGCTCTGAATGTGTCGCACGCAACAAGCATAACGGATTTTCCTTTTTCCTTATATTTATAGGCAAGTTTACCTATAGTTGTAGTTTTTCCATTACCATTCACTCCGCATACCATTATTATGTGTGGTTTTTTATTCAAAATGAGCGGCTGCACAACAGGGTTTAATATTGTTTCTATTTCGCTCATTAACTGCTGTGTGATAATGTTATGTTCAACTTCTGATTCAAATTTGATACTTGCGAGCTTATCAATAAGCAGTCTAGAAGTTTTATGACCTATATCCATGCTAATCAGCAGCTCTTCCAGCTCATCTAAAAGCGACTGATCTAGTTTTTTTTTACCAGAAAAAATATTTTTTACTCCATCACTAAAACGGGAGGAGGTTTTTAATAGTCCTTGATAAAGATTACTGAATAAACTCAAGAAATACTCCTTCTAAAATTACCATATAAAGAATGACATGCACTATATGTATTTGTAAAGTAAATACACTCGTAACCTATATATTTTGTGAGTAAAATGTACCGCTTGCTAGTGTATTTTACTTTAGTTTTTAACCTAAATATGTTATAATGTAAGTAATGGTTTACGGGTAATCTATGAGTTATAATGAGAAAATTTTAGATCATTACGAAAATCCAAGGAATGTTGGTTCTCTGGATAAAAATGATCCAAATGTTGGTACTGGTCTAGTTGGTGCACCATCATGCGGAGATGTAATGAAACTGCAAATAAAGGTCAATGACAAAGGTGTTATTGAAGACGCAAAATTTAAAACTTTTGGTTGTGGCTCTGCTATTGCTTCAAGCTCTTTGTTAACAGAAATGATCAAAGGAAGAACTATTGAAGACGTAACACAGATAAAGAACACTCAAATAGTGGAAGAATTGTCTTTGCCGCCAGTGAAGATACACTGTTCAGTACTTGCTGAGGATGCTATAAAAGCTGCTATTCATGATTATCAAAATAAACAAAAACATTGAGGAATATGAGTGAATTTCAAGGAGTAAATTCTGTTAAAAAACCTATCACTCTAACTGCAAATGCAGTAGAGAGAGTAAGGTTTTTATTGGACAAAAAGAAGCATGCTAACCTTAAAGAAGCAATAGGAATAAGAGTTCTAATTAAGCAAAAAGGATGCTCTGGTTTAAAATATGATATTGAATATGCATATGATATTCGTCCTTTGGAGTCGGTAATTGAAGAAAGCTGCAGTGATGGTCAAAAAGTCAAGGTGCTGATTGATCCAAAATCTATCATGTTTATCCTTGGCTCTGAAATGGATTATGTAGAGGAAAAATTCTCATCAGGTTTTATTTTCAAAAATCCTAATGAGAAAGGAAAATGTGGTTGTGGAGAGAGTTTTCATGTCTAGCAACCATTTCACATTATTTGGGATTGAACCGGCTTTTAACATCAGCTTTGATGAGCTGGAGAAAAAATATATTGAGCTGAGCAAAACTGATATAAATGAAAGAGAGTCCAAAAATATGGAAAATATCAACAAAGCTTATCAGGTACTGAAGTCACCGCTAAAGCGTGCCGAACATTTGTTGGATCTTTTTGACGTACAAAGCAAAAAAGAGCATCTTGATCCTGAAATATTAAATGAATCAATGGAAATAAGAGAATACTTTCTAGACTGCGATGATTTACAATTTGCAAGTAGGATGATTGATGAGAAGGTAAAAGATTGTACTAAAAACCTAGTTAATGCTTTTGCTACAAAAAATTTTGATGAAGCTGCTACGCAAGTTTTTAGATTGAGATATTTATATAAGTCATTTGAGGAGATGAAGGAAAATGCGGCCAGTTCAAATTTCTGAACCAAGTTCAAATGAGGTAGTTTTTGGTATAGATCTTGGAACTACTAACTCTTTAATTGCCATGGTAAATAAAGCTGGCAATGTAGAAATATTTAAAGATGAGCAAGGTCGTGAACTATTACCTTCTGTCATTTCATATGAAAAGGATGTACTAAAAGTAGGCTACGATGTTGGCGAAAACGCTATCTGCTCTATAAAACGCTTAATGGGTAAAAGTGTTAAAGACTTGCATAAAGAAGGTATCAATTGTGAAATAGATAACGAAAGTGAAAAAGTTATTAGGGTAAAATGCTCAGAAGAAAAGTATCTCACTCCTATTGAGATCTCTGCTGAGGTACTAAAAACTCTATGCAAGAGGGTAAAAAAATTCACAGGGATGAAAGTTAACAAAGCAGTGATTACTGTACCAGCTTATTTTGATGATTCAGCACGTAACGCAACCAAATATGCAGCAAAATTGGCTGGCATAGATGTTCTTCGCCTCATTAATGAACCAACCGCTGCAGCACTTTCTTACTCCATTGAAAAGAACAATAACAGTGGCATATATGCAGTTTATGACCTCGGTGGTGGAACATTTGACATTTCAATATTAAAATTACATCAAGGAGTGTTTCAAGTTCTTGCAGTTAGTGGTGATACTAAACTTGGTGGTGATGATTTTGATCATCTACTTAGTTTAATCGTGCTTGAAAAGTATAGAAAAGAGGTATCAAGTGCAGAAGAGATGCTTAACACCCAGCTACGCGAATGTTGTACCAAGAAAGGTGTCATCCCAGTGCCCCGACACTGGGATCCAGAAAGTTTGATTGCAAGTGAACACACCAGAAAGTTATATAATAAGAACTGGATTCCAGTGTCAAGCACTGGAATGACACCATCTGATACAACTATCTACAAATTACAACATTCATACACTAAAACTGGTATCTGCAATATACGTGCTATAAAAGAGTACCTAAGTGAAAATGCATCTGGCACTTTTGAATTCAGCATCAATGGTGAATTATTTAAGTGCAAAATTACCAAAGAAGAATTCGAGCAAGCAATCAGTCCTTTGGTTAATAAGACTATAAATATAGTTACTCGTACTATAAGCAACATAGATCTTAAAATCGATGATATAAAAGGGGTAATTTTAGTTGGTGGTGCAACTAGAGTGCCATTAGTGCAAAATTCACTAATCAAACTCTTTGGCAATAAAGTGCTGAATGATGTGGATCCGGACAAAGCAGTTGCCAATGGGGCAGCTTTGCAGGCTCATTATTTAACTTCAAACTCAAAAGATAGGAATATTCTCCTTGATGTGCTGCCTTTATCACTTGGCATAGAAACTATGGGGGGAATAGTTGAAAAAATTATACCAAGAAATACACCACTACCAGTTTCAGAAATAAAAGAGTTTACAACTTACGCTAACGGGCAAACAGCAATGAAAATTCACGTTTGTCAAGGAGAACGTGAAATGATAAAAGATAATAAATCTCTAGCACGATTTGAACTCAAAGGTATACCACAATTGCCTGCAGGTTCTGCAAAAGTTGAAATAGGATTTACAGTTAGCATTGATGGAATATTGACTGTCACTGCAAGAGAAAAAACTACTGGAGTCGAACAGACAGTTGAAATAAATTCAAGCTCTGGCTTAAGTGAAGAAGATATTCAAGATATGGTCAATCAGTCAGTAAATAACTTTGATGAAGACATGAAGGCTCGTTCCCTTGCAGAGGCTAAAATTAACGGTAACAAGCTCATACATCTAGTTGAAAATGTTTCCACTGAGCAAAAGTTAAAAAATTTACTACAGAACGCAAAAGACGCTTTACAGGAAAATGACTTAGACAACATTAATAATGCTATCTCTGAGTTAGAAAACTCTGCTTTAGAATTATGCGAATCAGCAGACAGATAGAGTTCATAAAACTTTGTGAAGTACCCTGTCAAATCTCAGAGCAATAGGTAACCTAAAATCAAACGGCAACCAATCAACTTTACCTAGTTTAAACGATAAACCAACCATGCCCACACGCCCGACAATATTTTCTGCTGGTATGAAACCAATTTCAGGAAATCTACTATCAAAAGAATTATTTCTATTGTCTCCCATAACAAAAAATTGATCATCAGGCACATAATAAACTGGAGTGTTGTATGATAACTTATTAGAAACATTATCTATTAGAATTTCATGCTCCTTGCCGCTCGGGAGTGTTTCGATATATCTTGCTATATTACGCTTTGACTCATAATCAAAAAAATTTTCAATTTGCCTTCGCTCTATTTTTTGATCATTTAGGTACAATTCCCCCTCTATCATTTGCACTTTATCGCCCGGTATTCCTATTACCCGCTTAACAAATCTAATGCTGTCATTTCTTGTAGGCTTGAAAACTATTATATCACCACGCTCCGGAGGGGTATAAAAGATTCTACCGCTAAAGATGTTTGGAGAAAATGGAAAAGAGTGTTTACTATAACCATATGAATATTTACTAGTAAAAATATAATCTCCCTCAAGTAGAGTGCTTTTCATTGAACCAGAAGGAATATGAAATGGCTCAAATAAAAAACTACGTATTGATAGCGCAATTAGTAGCAAAAAAAACAGTGAAGATAAAAACTTTCTCGTTCTTGCTATCCGGTTCTCTCTCAATTCTTTCAATTTTATTTTCTTTATAAATTTAAGCTTATCATAACACATAAAAGTGGTAATGTGAAATTTTACTCATGGGTGTTATTGCTCTTTTTCGAAAGTCGAAATAAGCTCTCAAGTAATTGACAATGATTGACAAACAATAGACATCGTTTGCTATGCAATATTGTATAAATCACAATGCTAGTTTTACTGAAAATTATACTATTTTAGATATAATTATAATATTTAAACTTAAGGTATAGGGATGAACCCTACAATTAGAAAGGTTTTTTGTATTCTACTTATAGTATTATTTATTTCTTTTTCTCATGTTGGAAGTGCTGCTAACTCTAATGACGATACAACTGCTCAAGTAATATGTAATATTATTGGCTACATTTGGGGAATAGGTGGACCGCTTATGACCGTAGTGATAATAGGAGCAGCTTTACTTGCAATATTTGGTAGAATGCCGTGGCCTGCTCTTTTCGCCCTTGGTGTATTTTGCGCTGTATTTTTTGGCGCTAAAACTATTGTCATAAAAGTAATGGGTGGTATAAACTCTACAAATACCTCTTTTATGGAAAAATGTGGAACGGAAGATAAAAAAAAGAGTGAATAGGGCTATTTCTTTCTAAAGCAGACTTGGTGCACAGCTTCAACTATATCTTCCACTTGTGGTAATGCTTTCTTTTCTAGGTTTGCAGCATAAGGTAAGGGGACATCCTTGCCGGTTACCCGTACAACCGGAGCGTCAAGGTAGTCAAATCCTTGTTCCATAACCATGGCTGAGAGTTCTGCTCCTATTCCTGCAAATGGCCAACCCTCTTCTATGCTTACTAATCTATTGGTCTTCTTAATAGAGTTAATAACTGTTTCAGTGTCAAGTGGTCTTAAGGTTCTGAGGTCGATAACTTCAGCTTCTATTCCTTCACTAGAGAGTAAATCTGCTGCATTTAACGCATCCATTAGTTTCAATGAAAAAGCAGTGATAGTTACATCCTTTCCTTCCCGTATAATAGCGGCTTTGCCTATCTCAAGTAGATAATCTTTATTTGATAGCTCAGAATCAGGAATCTCATGTTCATGCCCATAAGCGATCTCGTTTTCTAGAAATATTACTGGATTAGGATCACGAATTGCAGCTTTAAGCAGACCTCTGCAATCAGAGGCAAAGTAAGGTGCTATTACTTTCAAACCTGGAACATGCGAATACCAAGATGCAAAGCACTGAGAATGTTGTGCGGCAACTCTTGCTGCAGCTCCATTTGGTCCACGAAACACTATAGGGCATCCAAGTTGTCCACCTGACATATAATTTGTTTTTGTTGCGGAATTCACAATTTGGTCAATAGCTTGCATAGAAAAATTAAAAGTCATAAACTCGACAATAGGTTTGAGCCCAGCAAACGCTGCTCCAACAGCAAGACCAGCAAATCCATGTTCGGTAATAGGTGTATCAACTACCCTATTTTCTCCGAACTCTTTCAGTAATCCTTTTGTTACTTTATAAGCACCATCATACTCTGCAACTTCTTCACCCATGATAAATACATCAGGGTCATTTTGCATTTCTTCTCTGATTGCCGTGCATAACGCTTCTCTTACACTTAAGCTTGCCATTTGTAAATCTGTAAATTTCAACTGAAATAACTATATCAAAATTACCAGGAAGCGCACAAGTTAAGTTTTACAAGCATCATGTTGCATTGAGCATTGAATACTTACTTCTTTTAATTCAGTAGGTTGCGGTGATAGTGCGTATGTAACTCCACCGACTATCAATGAAGACATCACAGAAGTTGCAATCATCAATAGAATTGGTAATTGGAAGGCTATACTAAAGGCAACACCTACTGTCAACATGATTGCAAAGTTTACAGAAGCAATTTTTAAGAAAGACAGTTTTCCTTTTTCTGTTTTTTCTAGTAATACTTTATTTGCTTTGGTTTTGCTTAATTCACTATTAAGTGTTGTATTCTCGTTTTCCATATCTTTTATTTTTTGCTTTAGTGATTGATTCTCTTCACTGAGCTTATCAAGTATTTCTGACCGAGTCTCATGTCCAGCTAAGTCACTCTTTAACTTTTCTAGTGCTTTCTCAACATGTTTTAATTCTTTACCTGGCTTTTCTAACTTCCGAATTTGTCTACCTTGCAACTGAATTTGAGGTTGCAGACTTTCTAAAATTTGGTCATTAACTTCATTAGCTGCTCCGTCGTTATTTATTTCAGAGCAGAAAGAAGTATCAAATGTAGCCTCAGACTCTAGGCCGCTGTCGTCACTACTAACACTTTCACCAGTAATAGAATGAGAAGAGATTTGCTCACTCTGAATATTATCATTATTCTCTTTCCTTCTTTCATTCCACATTTGTATTTCCACTGCTATTGATTTTTCTCTATCATTTCCTAATTCAGTAATTCCATTCACAAATGAACTGACTCGAGTTATATTATCATTCTGAGATGAGTGGTCACAACTTCCTTCTCCAACTTGGATGTGAAAGCCTTTTATCTTCTTTCGCGAATGATTTTCTTCTGCTTCCTCTAACATTTGTACTATCGCTTCCTTATTTTCTGTATTACCTACCACCTCCCTTGGAGTCTTATTTTTACTTTTTAATGAAGGATTCACTCGATCATCACTTAGTAGTTGTTTTACCATGCTTTCATGTCCACAAGAAGTAGCAATGTGCAAAGCAGTTAGCCCATCATTTTTAGAACCATCTTTTACTCGAGCGCTAACACTTGCTTTCTTTTTTAGTAAAAGTTCCACTATTAACATATTGTTGCATGCTGTAGCAAGATGTAACAACGTCCAATCTTCTGCAGCTTCTTCTGAAATTTTTATACTAAATTGATGTTCTTTACTAAAATTTTTACTAAACTTGTTGTACTCTCCTGCATCTTTTCCTTTTAATTCATTCTTTATTCTTTCAAGTAAATTATCTTCATCCAAATCGCTACTTTCACTTACCTCATTTATTATTTCAAAAAACTTCTCCTTCTCTATTGCCATGACCTTTCCCTCTAAATTTATTTTTATCGCTGCATAATCTCACAAAAAAGTTAAATTTATCAAAATTCTATATTTTATATAAAATAAAATTTGCTGTTTCCAAAAATTGGTAAGCATGTTTTTGATGAGGTTATAGAAAACATACTTTTATGACACCATTTGTTGTACGAACTACCTTGGCGAAAATAGATGTTTATATAGTTATGTGGCAAAATGTTTTGCACTAGTTGTGCTATCTCGTTTTCCGTAATAGTTGAAAAAATTAGTGGAAAGTTGTTGTAAGTTTATGTATTTTGAGGCTGTAATGGTCAAAGGTACATGAAGTATGATCAGAGTTAAAGGTGCAAGAGAGCATAATTTGCAGGGTATTGATGTCAATATACCAAAAAATAAGTTAGTTGTTATAACTGGACTAAGTGGTTCTGGTAAGTCTAGCCTCGCATTCGATACGATTTATGCAGAAGGCCAACGCCGATACGTCGAAAGTCTATCGGCTTATGCACGTCAATTTCTTAATATTCAAGATAAACCAGATGTTGAGTCAATCACAGGCCTCTCTCCTGCAATATCAATTAATCAAAAGTCGATCTCAAAAAATCCAAGATCAACTGTTGGAACCGTTACTGAAATTTACGATTATGTACGTTTGATATATGCACGAGTAGGAATACCTTATTCGCCTGTAACTGGGTTGCCAATAACGAAACAGGCTGTATCTCAAATTGTAGATACTATTATAGCATTACCTTTAGAAACTAAAATATATATACTTGCTCCTATTGTGCGTGGCAGAAAAGGAGAGCACTTCAAAGAGATATTGGAAATTAAAAAGCAGGGTTACGTCAGACTAAAAATAGATGGTGAAACATACAATATAGATGACTTGCCTAAACTCGATAAAAACAAGAAACATGATATTTTTGTTATTGCAGATAGAATCTCCATATCAGATGATATAGGAAATCGACTACCAAGCAGTGTAGAATCAGCATTGAGGCTGGGCCATGGCTTAATGTATGCAGAAATAGTGAACTTACCTGATAACCACAATTCCGAGTATAAAAATGGTCAAACTTTAACTTTCTCAGAGAATTTTGCATGTCCTGAGTCTGGCTTTACTCTTGAAGAAATAGAGCCAAGATTGTTTTCTTTTAACAGCCCCTACGGTGCATGCAGTTCATGCAATGGGCTCGGTAAAAAACTAAGTGTTGATGCAAAGCTAATAGTGCCAGATGAAACGCTCTCAATATCTGAAGGTGCTTTAAAGCCAATTGGATCAATATTCCGTCAAGTGCATACAAACTATGGATTGCTAAAAAATACAATTCTATCACTGGCTGAAAATTACAAATTTAGCCTTGATGTTCCGTGGAAGAATATAGATCAAAAAGTGAAGGATTTAATACTTTTTGGCTCTAGAGAAATGAAATTTCAAGGTTTGGTCAGTATCCTAGAACGCCAGATGGATTACGATGCATCACTTATTGATAGGTATTGTTCTGTTACTGACTGCAAAGAATGTGCTGGCTATAGATTAAGAAAAGAAGCACTTACAGTGAAAATTGACGAAAAACATATAGGTGAAATATCAGGGCTCAGCATCGACGAATCCCTCAAGTGGTTTGGAAATTTATCAGACAAACTTGCAGAACAACAAAGGCAAATTTCAAATAAAATATTAAACGAAATAATCAAAAGGCTGACATTTTTAAAGAATGTAGGGCTAAATTACCTTACACTTGACCGTGAATCTAGCACTCTCTCTGGTGGTGAAAGCCAGAGGATCAGGCTTGCTTCGCAAATTGGCTCTGGTTTAACAGGAGTGCTATACGTGCTTGACGAACCCTCAATTGGCCTTCATCAATGTGATAATGATCGATTAATTGCCACACTTAAAAATCTGAGAGACATGGGTAATACTGTGATTGTTGTTGAACATGATGAAGACACAATAATGGCTGCTGATTATGTGATTGATATTGGTCCTGGAGCTGGTGTAAACGGAGGAAAAGTTGTTGCAGAAGGAACACCAGATCAGGTACAAAAAAATTCAGAGAGCATAACAGGACAGTATTTAAGTGGAAAGAAGGAAATTTCAATTTCAAAAAGAAGAAAGCAAACAACTCAGTTCATAAAGGTAGTTAACGCATGTGAGAATAACTTAAAAAATATAAATGTTGAATTTCCTATAGGGAATTTTATTTGTGTTACTGGAATATCAGGAGGAGGAAAATCAAGTTTAGTAATAGAAACACTATATAAATACTCAGCACAGAAGATAAATCATTCATCTGCAAAGCATGGTAAATGCGATAAAATAGAAGGCCTTGAGTATATAGATAAAATTATAGAAGTTGATCAGTCACCAATTGGTAGGACTCCAGCATCAAATCCAGCAACATATGTTGGTATGTTTACTCACATCAGAAATTGGTTTGCAGGTCTCCCAGAGTCGAAGGCACGAGGTTACAATGTAGGCCGATTTTCATTTAATACCAAGGGAGGAAGATGTGAAGCTTGTAAAGGTGATGGGCATTTAAAGATCGAGATGCATTTCCTACCGGATGTTTATGTGAAATGTGAGCAATGTAGAGGACAGAGGTATAACCGAGAAACATTGGAAGTTACTTACAAGGGAAAATCAATTTCTGATGTGCTTGATATGACAATAGATCAAGCATGTGACTTTTTTGAAAATCTTCCAATGATAAAGGAAAAGTTGATTTCTTTACAAGAAGTAGGGCTTGGCTATATAACGCTTGGACAGTCGTCAACAACGTTGTCCGGGGGTGAAGCACAACGAATAAAGCTGTCTAAGGAACTATCAAAGCGATTTACCGGGAAAACATTGTATATTCTCGATGAGCCAACAACTGGGTTACATTTTGAAGATGTAAATAATTTACTGAAAATACTCCATAGGCTAGTTGATTTAGGAAATACTGTTATAGTTATTGAGCACAATTTACATGTTATAAAAACTGCTGATTACATAATAGATATTGGTCCAGAGGGTGGAGTAAAAGGTGGCGAAGTGGTTGCTGTAGGAACTCCAGAAAAAGTTGCACAGACTCCAGAAAGTGTTACAGGCAAGTATCTTAAAACATATTTATTGGATCAAGTATCGACTATTTCTTAATAATTAGGTTATGAGGAATATTTTAAAAGGTATACCTAGCATATTTAATTCATGAATCTTCTCTTACTAAAGAAAGCTACAGATCTCATATTTCCAAACGCATGCGTAAGTTGTGAACGTATAATTGATAAAAGTTATGATTTATGTAGTGAATGCAACAAAAAAATCAATTTTTTAACTAAGCATTACTGTAATGTTTGTGGTGTAGTAATTCCAGATAACATTTATACATGTGGTAAGTGCATCAGCAACCCTCTACCATTTAAAGTATTAAGATCAGTTTTTGCTTATGATGAACATAGCAAAAATATGATTATAAATTTTAAATTTTTTGATAACTTAAATTATGTGAAAGTCTATGCAAAGTGGATGTACAAAACTAACAAAGACATATTTCAAAATGCAGAGGTCATAATTCCCATACCGCTACATAAAATACGCTTATTTAAACGTAAATATAATCAAGCAGCATTGCTCGCGAAGGAATTAAGTAAGTTATCTCATTTATCTTATACACCATTTCCAATAAAACGTATTCGTCACACTGTACCTCAAGCTGGTCTTTCACTTAAACGGCGTGAAAAAAATTTGAGAGAGGCTTTTAAAATAAACAACAGCGAAATTATCAAAAACAAAATCGTGATATTGGTTGATGATGTAGTAACAACT
Organism: Wolbachia endosymbiont of Tribolium confusum; assembly: GCF_020405475.1. NCBI lineage: Bacteria > Pseudomonadati > Pseudomonadota > Alphaproteobacteria > Rickettsiales > Anaplasmataceae > Wolbachia > Wolbachia endosymbiont of Tribolium confusum. The sequence continues at coordinate 97,677 of NZ_JAIZNT010000006.1, forward strand.
GGCGCAACTGCAAGGTCTTGCTCTCAGGAAATTTTAAACTCTGGTGCAAGAGAAGTGAGAGTGCTATCGCTTGCAAGAACTGTGTGAAAATCAGCTAAGGTACAACGTTTCATTTTTAGTAAAGGTTTAGTGTTTTACTTTACAAATTCCTCTCAAAAAATCCAGTTATAGTGTATGCTGGGTCTATAGTTATAGCTCTTTTTCTAATAGTTCGAATAGCTGGATATTTTTTCTGGCTCAATTTTTTATAACAAACCAATGGTTTGATTAAAATCAGGAGAATATGGAGGCAGATATATAACTTCAGCACTGACACTTTTAACAAATTCACTTATTTTCTATGAAAAGTTGCATTATCCAAAATCACCCAGCAAAAAGCTTGAACTAGCTATTAAAAACGTCTGTATCGCAATAGCCTTCAAAAATCATAGGTGCCATAATTTTTCCCTTATTCAAAGCTGCAATCATATTTTTGAATACTCACTGCATTCAGAAAAAAATAGGTACATGCTAGTGTAATAGCACTGGATATAATAATTGGAACAAGTAAAAAAGCCTCTATTAGCTTTCTTACAGAGCTGGCTGGTTTAATGCTGTTATTATTCAATGATGCAAAATAATTTTCACTAAGGTTGGCCATCCATTTTGCGCCAGATAAGACCCTCTCACTATTTTTTTAGATAAGTTGACTTGTATTTGCTTTCCCATGTTTATAATCATGCTAATAATAAATATGATAAGATCAACATAAATTTTTTACTTCCGTGTTTTTTCTGTTGTTGTTTATAATGGCTATAGTTACATCACATATTTCTTCCAATTAAATGTATCAGTTATTTATTGTAAATTACTGACTTTTTCAATGGTTTCTTTTTTTAAATAATTCCTAAAAATGTGTTTACTTTTGTTTTTAATTGTGTAGTAACTGCATCGTAAAGTTATAGGAGGTAAAGATGAATTTTGAAAATCTGAAAAAAATATTAAGTGCAATTGATAAAGATGAAAGTGTAAATAAAGATAACGTAGTTAATAAAATAAAAGAGGTATTGCGAAGGGAAGATACAATAGCGTATCAAGAGTGGGAAAGTAAAAATTTTAATGTAAATCATATATTTACCCAAAGTAATCCTGATGCTAAATTTACATTGTTAATTGCAGCTGTAGCAGCTGGCTGTAAGGATTTAGTGAATGTTTTATTAGATAGCCATGCGGATGTTCATGTAGAAGATGAAAATAGAGAGACTGCTTTGCATCATGCCGTTTATAGTCGATGTGTAGGTGTAGTAAATGCTCTGCTGGATAGAGGTGCGGGTGTTAATGTAAAAGATAGAAATGATCGGACTCCTTTACATTATGCTACTATATATAACTGCATAGATGTAGTAAATGCTCTACTGAATAGAGATGCGGGTGTTAATGTAAAGGATAGAAATGGTCGGACTCCTTTACATTGTGCTACTATGTATAACTTCATAGATGTAGTAGACGCTCTACTATACGGAGGTGCAAATACTAATATAAAAGATGGAAATGGTTCTACTCCTTTGCATTATGCTGCTAAAAATGGCTGTGTGCAGATAGTAAATGCTTTGCTAAGTAGAGGTGCAGATGTTTATAAGAAAGATAATTTTCAGAAAACCCCTTTATATTATGCCATTATAAATCACCAAGAAGGTACGGTAGAGGATATAAGAAGGTTTTTGAAAAGTAAGGTAGTAGGAGATAGTGTTGTTGTTGGTGGCTTAGTTGCCATATTAGGGAATTTTGTAGGAATGACGCTTTTTATAACCGAGACAATGGAAGGTACATTAACATCTGTTACGGCATTAATAGCTGTATCTGTATTAACAGCATTAACATCTGGTTATGCTAAATATCTAATATCAAAATTAGATAACGAAATAAAAGAAATAAAAGAGCGACAAAACGTAATGGAAGGGAGGCAAAGCTTAACAGAAGGGTGGCAAAGTGTAGATCTACAAAGCATATGTATACATAATGCTCTTTCGTAAATTTTTACTTCCGCACTTCTTTAGTGTTGCTTATGATAACTATAGATTTGGATTTTAATTAGAGGCTTTAATTACCTACTTTAAGTTATTGAATTTCTTATCATAGCATCTGTCATTCCAGTACCCTGGAATGACAGAAAAAGAACACTGAATTAAAAATACAACATACCATCTTATATCTTAATACTGCATAATACCTCGATCATAGATTGATTAAGGACACCTTGAGTTATCTCTTTAGTTAGTCTTGCTTTACTATGAAAAGCTTGTACTCTTTAAATGTATTATTTATAAATTAACTGTTTATAAGCTAAAATATGTCTAATAGAGCTAATATAACTTTTTTTATAGCTGGTGCTATTGCTTCCCTTGCATTAATTACATCTGGAGTTTTTGCTGTAGCTCCTTACGTTGCATTTTTATCTTCAGTTGCAGCTTTAAATATAGCTCCCCCTGTTATTTTTATTTTATTTGCGCTTTCTGCAGTAGTAATTGTGTTTTCATATAAAATGATTAAACAAAATAAAAAATCTCAAGAAAACTCGAAAGCTGAAGTTGAAGAGCTAAATAAAGAGTCAAGGAAAGAAGAAAATACGCTAGCTCCAATTAAAGAAGAATTAGAGAATGAAGAGGCTAAAGAAAATAAAAAGAAGCTTAGTGATCTAGAAAAAAAAGTCGAGAGAATTTCAGATAGTTTTGTAACGAAAGATAAAGTGGAGGGGTTAGAAAAAGTGGTTGGTGACCTTTCTGCACAGTTAATTAATAGTCCTGCAACAAAAAATGAAGTAGAAGCAAAGCTGAATATGGAATTTTACGCAAAAGGTGAAGAAAGAGGGTGGAATACAACATTTAGTGATATTATATTACCAAATGACATAAAAGAAAAATTGAAAGGGATTTGTGAGTTGCAAGGCAGAGGATATCTCTTGTACGGTCCACCAGGAACTGGTAAGACTAGTATTAGTAAGGCAATTGCAAATCAAACTAAATCTCTGTTTGCGTTTATGTCTATTTCTGCATCTTGCTTGTCTAATCAATCAAATATAGATCAGGTTTTTGAGAAAGCAGAGGCAAACAGTCCGTGTATAATTTTTATAGATGAGATTGACGGAATTGGTAAAAAGCGAACTGGTAATGAAGATGCAAAATTTTTAACTCAATTACTCACTAAATTGGATAAAGAATTTTTATCCTCAAAAAATATAACGGTGGTTGCTGCAACTAATTATAAGGAACATTTAGATCCTGCACTTATTAGGGGTGGTCGCCTAGATGTTCATATTAATATTCCTGCACTAGACGTGACTACACGTAGGAAAGTATTAGGAGAACGACTAAAAGAATTAAGCCCTAAAGATATTGAGACTATTGTAAATAATACTGATGGTTTTTCACCAGCAAATCTGATTGCTTTAATCGATCATATAAAAAAGAGTAAGCAAAAAGTAATTGAGGGCAAGCAAAGAAAGGTTCCTTTTTCCACTTTATGTAAAAATTTCAAGAAGGAACATAACATAAAAGATGAGCCAGATAAGAAATATCGTAACAGTAAAACTAAAAACGAGGGGTCGTCTGGAAGCTCATCCTCATCTAGAAGCTTATCTAGTAGAAGCTCATCAGTGAGCTCTTTATTGAGTGATGTATTTTCTCAAGGAAGTGCACAGCAAATCCGGCCATAAGGAGCATTACCACACAGTCTGGGATGACGCCATGCAAGTGACACAATTCGAATCATGTCATTCCAGTGCTTGACAATAGTTTTTATCCAGAAGGGTCATTGAACTTCTAAAAGGGTGTCATTCCAGTACTGGAATCCAGGAATTTTTTGAGCACGCAAGTTATACCAAGTTTTTTGTTGGTAAGAAAGGTTGGATCCCAGTACTGGGATGACAGAAAGAGGGCTACTCGGGTGACATCGAAGGGGCTACTTGCATGACAACAAAGGGGCTGCTTGCATAACTCAAATTCAAAGAAAAATTATTTAATGTCATTCCAGCGCGTGACGCTGGAATCCAGAAATAAAGAACAATGGATCCCAGTGTCAGCTACTCGGATGACATCCTTTTTTTCCTGGATACCAGCCGCATGACACTACTATATAGTAGGTCCCAATTTCATCCCAGTCTGGGATCTTCTTTCAAAAATTCAAAACAATCTATCAAAAAGGAGAATATTATGTCTACAATAATTTTATCATCAATTTTAAGTAAAGCGGGCAGTATTTTTGGGCCAATTGGCCAGATTGTTGGCTCAGAACTCGGTGCTCTGCTTGGTGCACAGCTTGATAATGCAATATTTGGTCTTGATGCCGAGCAAAAGATAACGCATGGGGCGAGGCTGAAAAATCTGCAAGTTCAAACCTCGACTTATGGCAAAGCAATTCCAATTATCTATGGCACTGCTCGCGTTGCTGGAAACATTATTTGGTCACAGCCAATAAAAGAGGAGGCGATAACCACTCAAAATAAAACAGGAAGAGGTATAAATATTACATATAACTACTATGCAACACTAGCAATTGCAATTTGCAAGGGGAAAGTAGAAAAATTAAATAGAATCTGGGCGGGTACAAAATCGCTTAGCTTTGACCAAATAGATTATACTTTTTACCACGGCAGAGAAGACCAAAACCCTATGTTATCAATTGAAGGTGAGAAGAATGTACCAGCTTATAGAGGAATATCTTACATAGTCATCAAAAATTTCCCTTTGGCAGACTATAGTAATCATGTTCCGGTGTTTACATTTGAAGTGCAAACTGCACTGAAGCTCAGTGGATTCTCAGTAGCAGAAAACATTAAAAATATCAATATCATACCAGGTTCAGGGGAGTTTGTGTATGATACGAAAATACAGAAGAAAATTGCACGAGAAAAAATAAGCAGTAGTCAATATATTCCCTATGGACCGACACAAAGAGTAAATCACAATAATCACACAAAAAAGAGCGATGCTATGCTTTCTTTGGACCAATTGAAGGAAAGTTTACCAAATGTTGAATGGGCATCGGTAGTGGTTAATTGGTTTGCAAGCAGTTTGAATATCAAAGATTAGACCTACTGCGAAACGGTATGGAACTAATTGAAGGATGAGTTAGGTCAACAGGAGGATCAATTAAAACTCATGTTTGAGGTTTAGCAGACCAGCAATTATGTTAAATCTCATGTTGTATTTCTTCTGAAAATTGCGATAGGTATGCGACATGATTTTAAAAACCTTAATTTCACGAATTTTATGCTCTACTCTCATTCTAAATGATGCCAGCTTTCGATTGTGCTCTTTTTGATCATCGGTCAGCGATTTTTTTCGATACCTTTTATATGGAATTACAACGTTACTCTGCAATTTTTGCCACCCTTGATAACCAGAATCAGCATACTTTATATTCTCTTTTGGCAACATTCTTTCCTGTTTTCGTATCTTAAAATCATGAATTCGACCTCTGTGTGACTTTGACACTGATAGAATTTGTCCATCGTCTCTTATAATGATTTCCGTTTTCATTGTGTTTAATCTTTTCTTTCCGGAGTAAGACAATTTTCTTTTCTTCCTATCTTTTGGCCGTTGTATTGGTTGTTCTGTAACATCTGCTAATATCTTCAAAATTCTTTCTGGAGTCATAGTTCTGTCCTTTTTTATTGAGATTTTTTTAGCCAAAAGAGGTTCCATTTTTTTGAGTAATCGGCAGATGTTTGAGTTATGCAAGTTGAATAGGTAGCTCAAGAATCGGTGCGTTATGTAAGTTCGATAATATAGAATTATACAGAGTATTTTATCTTCCAATACAGGCAATCTTGACGTTCTTCCATGGCATTTCTTCTGTTCTTGAACTTTTTCCCACTCTGGGCGCACTTTTTCTACAACCTTTTCGAATTCTTCTATTTTCAAACCTGTTACATCTCGAAAATTTCTCGGATGTTCTTTTAGATTATGGTAATTTAAGCTCATCTTCCCTCTCTATTCTCTTGCTATACCTCCTATTTTATAACAATTCCCTCTCTTTTGCAGCAGGTTTATTGTAAAATATATCCTGCAGTTGAATTTCAAGACGATTCTGCTATAGTGCCTGATGATTGGCAAGTAGGAAATATAACCAGAGATAATGCCCAGCTTATTTCAAAGGATGATAATGGTAATCCAAGATATGGCGGTACAGTTAGTGATGCAGCACCAATAAGATATATAGAAGAGCTGCATAGCAGAGGTTATAAGGTAATGCTCTACCCAATGTTCTTGCTTGACACAAAAAACAAAGAGTGGCGAGGAAAATTGGGCGGTACTCCTCAGGATATAAGTGATTTTTTTGAGAATCAGTATAGCAAATTCATAGGGCATTACACGAGCATTGCCAAACAAACTAAAGTGGAAGGGTTTATCATCGGATCTGAATTTGCGCAGCTCACCAGAGTAAAAGATGTAGAGGGTAACTATCCCGCAGTAGCAGAGCTAGTTAAAGTTGCAAAGCAAGTAAAGCTTCAGCTTGGAAAAGAAGTAAACGTAACTTACGCTGCCGATTGGAGTGAGTATCATTCATATGATGGTTGGTATAATATGGATGAACTATGGTCTTCAGAGTTTATCGATGTTGTTGGCATCGATGCTTATTTTCCACTCACCGATGGCGAAGAACCTCCTTTTGGCTATTCTGCGAAAGATGTAACGGGTGGTTGGAGCAGTGGGGTAGGGTATGATTATTTTTACGATTACTCAAAAAGTGATCCTGAGAAAATAAAGTATAATGACAGTAAATATGCGTGGAAAAATATCGAGAAATGGTGGAGTGAAGTTCATGTAAATCCTGATGGTAGTAAAACAAAATGGCAACCAAAAATGAAAAAAATATGGTTTACCGAGTATGGATTCCCCAGTATGAACGGCTGCACTAATGAGCCCAATGTGTTTGTTGATAAAGGTAGTATAGAGAGTAAATATCCACGATACTCAAACGGAGAGGTGAGCTTTCTTTCGCAGAAAACTGCAATCGAAGGAACATTAAAAAAGTGGCAAAGCTCAGAAATGGTGGAGAAAATGTTCCTCTGGGCGTGGGATGCAAGGCCGTTTCCTTATTTTCCCAACTTGTGTGACATGTGGGCTGACTGCCATAACTGGCAGACCGGGCACTGGATTCAGGGAAAAATTTTACAACTTAATATTTCTGATGTTTTGTCTGATCTGTTGCAAAAAGTAGGTCTCAAAGGCGATCAGTCTGATACAAGTGATGTTAAAGGATTACTATCTGGGTATGTAATAAATGATCAGCAACCCGTACGCTCAATTATTAAAATGCTGCGAAGGTGCTATTTTTTTGATGTGGTTGAACAGAACTCAAAACTGGAATTTATTCAAAAGGGCAGGGGAGTGACAACTGAAATACCAATTGGCGAGATGGTTACCAATAACGTTGCAAAACTTGTTAATATTAGTCAGCTAGATTTAAATAGTAAAGTCAATATTGTCTATTTTAACCGCAATTTTGGCTATCCAATTGATGTGAAATATGCTGAACTCCCAAGGCAGGGCAATGCTGCAACAGTTCCAATACCGCTAATTATGGAAGAGGGTGAGGCGCAAAATATAGCTGAAGTTTTACTTTATTCTGCGTGGCAAGAGAGAAATATATACAACTTTAAGCTACCGATAAAATATGCATGGCTTTTACCAAGTGATGTAATAGCAATTTCAGATGGCGAGAAAAGACATACGATGAGAATTATAAAAACAAAGTTTGAAAGCGTGTCCATTCAAGTAATGGGAGTTGGTTATGATCCCTCTATATACAAGCTCTTCTTTCCTTCAACAAGATCACTTATGCTTAAAGAATACCCTCCTTCTCACATCAGTAAATCTATCGTAGAAATGATAGATTTACCGCATATTAAAGGTAATATCGCAAATTTTGCTTTAATTGGTGAAGAGGAAAATTGGAAAGGAGCAACACTTTTTATTTTGTATGATGATAAAGATTATAAGCCTATCGCAAGTGCAAATATACAATCTACTTACGGATATATAATGGAATCTAGCAATGAGGAAATTGTAGTAGTATTACGCTTTGGCAAGCTGGATGCAACTGCATCAGCACTCGTTGGCAAAGAGATAATAAAATTCCAAAATGCTGAGCTTATAGGTAAAAACAAATATAAGCTTAGTGACCTAATTAGAGAACAAGAGGGCACTAAGAAGTATGAACACACCACAGGTGAGAAATTCATTCTACTTGATGATTCAATAGTTTCTTTTGAAGTGCAAGAAGGAAGAAAATTTTACCTAAAAGCAGTCACTTATGGTGATTCATTAGATAATACGGAAGCAAAAATTCTAAAAGTTGACAATTAATAGAGTATTTGCTAACATTAATATAAATAACGTGTAATATAATATGTCAAAAAAAGTAGTTAATACATTGAAATCTGAAATAAAAAAGTTCAAATATGCTGATTTCAAAGCTAAAATTAAGGATGAAGTAATTTCTGGTAAGGGAACATATACGGATCTTAATAGAATGGACATTACTATTAATGGTAAATCGATCAATCAAAGGTTTATCATAGGTTTGTACTCAAAACACAAAAATCTAATTCTGAAAGATGAAAACGGAAAAGAGGATTATCGTCCACTTCTTAAAGAAGTTTTTAGAGAGATGTTTATGCATGCTGATGCAACGATTCCCAATTCATCTATTATTGAAGAGTTGATAGATAATTATTATCAAGGTGGATATATTTCTCCTGCTGCTTTTATTATGAATCAAACACTTGGTTCGTTAAAATTGTGCACAATGGGTGGCGGCTCAACAAACAAGCAATATATGAGTTGTTACCAACCCGATTGTCTAAAACTTAATTTCAGTATGAAATGTACAAATATGTGCGACATTGACATGTATAATGAGGTAACGTGTGATTTATCCAGTTCAGTAGAATTTAAACTGAAATGTCAGGATGGAAATATGACATATGAAGATGGTAAAGTGCTGCTTACAATTCCTAAAGAGTTAGAAGATTACAAAGCTGGTGATGGCAGTCTGCTTGATAAGCTTACTGATATTATTAATAAGATTGTTGAATATTTAAAAAAGCTCTGTGAGAAATTGGGCTTTAAGTTTGATACAAAAATAGAGTACAATTCTGAGCGTAATATAAACATAGAGTACAACCTTGGCAAGCCACTGCTGGTGATAGATGAACCAGATATATATGCTGTCAATGGCTTAAGGCCCAAAGTACAGTAAAATTATCTTCTTTTAAAACAATACATAAGCAAAAATTTCTTGGTTGAATGTTTTATTATGCCGTGAATGTTGTGAGGTAAAATAATGACTGGCGATGTAAAAAAGCTATCGAATAAAGCACCAATAATACTAACTTGGGTACCAAGAGTATATGGTGCATCTTTACCTGATGGTAAAAACAGTGACCTTAATTACTTAGATATAATAAAAAATCATAAATTAATAAATAAAGAGGAAAGAGACATATATTTGGTTATCAACGGTCCAGGATTTGAGCAAAGTAAAATAGATGATCTGAAACATGAGCTTGGGGAAATTAAAGGGGTGCATGTTGTAGACTTACATCAATATAATTGGAGCAAAATAGATCAAGGATGGAAGATAGATGGAAGGGATATCAGTATAAAAGACTTCTTTAATAAGATGTATGAGATGAAAGAGGAGGAAAGGGTGTATTTTGCCGTTGAAATAGATACCTTTAGATTAATTGCTCTTGCTCTTTCAGAAAAAATGACAGGAGAGAAAGGTGCAATATATATATAGACTTTGATTCTTTGAAAGCCATTGACACTCATATAGGAAAAGACATAACGATATTTCTAAGGGAATTTTGCTAGGGCAAGTTACTGCACATGTTAATCAAGAGAGCGGCAAAATTATTAAAACGGATTTAAATAATGACTTGATTGCAGTAAGTTGTCCAAGTATAGCGATTAATATTTTAGCTCAATATAAAAGAGAAATACTGAGTCAAGAAAAAATGTGCTATGAGTTGGCAGAATGTTTATCTCGGTTTATGCAAAGAGAAGAATCACAATTTTTTACCGCATGTAAAAGATTGGAAGAAGAACAGCTATGGGATGATGAGACGAAGAGATTAGTGAGGGTTATTAAATACGGATTAAAGAAGATAGAGTATACAATAGGTGATCTCAAAAATGGTGAGATAAGAAAATTATATGAGCCACGGGTGTTAAGGTATATGCAACATCGTGAAGTAAGTATGAATTTGGGTCAATTTTATACTGTAAAAGTAATTCATGGTGAATTAATTGGTCAAGACGAAAGTAAACTGAAGCTGTTTTGCTTCGAAGAGAACAATGGCAATTACGTTCATATAATAGATAGTGACCTATCTTGGGCGAGAAGAGCAAACTTATACCATAAGCAGGTAAAAAGTGAGTTAGAAAAAGTACAAGTAGATCAGATGGAATTGGAAGATCTATCGTTAAAGTAATCAAGTGCAAACTCGGAAGAAATTCAAGTTACAGTTCATAATCTATATTAGT